>CBFGOI010000043.1:0-34009 GCA_965650335.1 uncultured Pedobacter sp.
TTCAGATGAAAAAGTTATCAAAAAACTCAAGATATGCCTTTTTGTTGGTTGCTATGTTATGCTTCTTCGGCTGCGAAAAAGACGAACTTGGTTATGTAGAGACAAACGTCCATCCATTAATTTATATCGCAGGCGCTGTTGATGGTAAAATTACTATAAAGCCCGAAAATAAGAATGTAACGGTGGACAAGCAGGCTAAAACAGTAACTGTTGCTTTAGGTATTAACAGATCAGGAATACAAGAAAAATCAGGTTATACCGTAAATATTTCAAACAGCACTACAGGTCTTCCGTCAAATGTTATCGGAATATCCTCTTCGGATTATAGTATTTACACTTCAGAAACAAGTCAAGCGGCTTCTAAAATCGAGGTTCCCGTCGGGCAGACATCCGGCTCTTTTTATGTCAAGTTCTCTAAGGCTATTTTAGATGCCAATGCTGGCAAACAAATAGGATTTAAGGTTAGTCTGTCGAACCCTTCACAATATACATTGAATGAAGTCCTTTCGGTAGCAACTGTAGTTATCGATGTTCCTTCTTTTGAAGAACGTGCAGTTGATGTAACTTCCCGATATGTAAAAAATCCCGGGTCTCCGTTTATACGATCTGATAAAACGTCTAACACTCGTTTTGGCCTGCTCGAAGATTGGACAGTGAATGCTGCGGTTAAAAATATGGAGAATTTCACTAAGGGAGGATTTGACAGTTATAACGGTGGCGGTTATATGTCTATGGAACGCTGGGGTTCACCAGCTATACCCAACGGAAAGATTTATCAAACGGTTACTCTTCCGAAAGGCAAGTATCAATTTCAAGCCGATTTTCAGTGGGCTGGCATTAGCAACCAGGCATTTTTTGCAGTTTCAGAAGGAAATACCCTCCCTAACGTAGAAGATATATCCACAGCCATTGCTAGCTCATCATATTCAGCTCCCCGGGTATCCTTTCAGTTAGCAGATCAGAAGGAAGTTTCTATTGGAATTGTTGCTAATCTGATAAATGATTTTCAGGGGTTTAGGATAAGAGGTGTAAGTCTTCTTAAATATGAAAGTCCTTTTAATGATTAATAAGTAAATAAAAAAGATAAAACGAGAGGTCTAGCACCTCTCTTTTTATTTAATAAGCTGGAATACGTAGCTAGTTAGTATCATTTAATTATAATTAAATGATTATTCTTTTGCATCATACACTCAGCAAACGAGGTTTATTACTACATTTTTTTTAACATTGCAAATATTTAGGTTTCCTTACCTGAGCTGGCTCTAAACAAATTATAAACAAGCTAACAAATATTAATGAAGAAATTTTCACTATTAACACTGCTATTTATTTACGGGCTTTCAGGATATGCCCAGAAAGCTAATACTATACAAAGTCCTGATAAAAATATCTCTGTTCAGTTTTCTGTAGATAATAAAGGTAACGCAGTGTATTCTGTCCTTTCTAACAAAGTAGCTGTCCTTGAAAACTCTAAACTTGGTTTAGTTCGGGAGGATGAAAACTTCAGTAAAGAATTGTCACTGATGTCCACATCACCTGTATATTCTGTATCGGATAGTTACGAACTTCTTACTTCAAAAAGGAAGTTCAATAATTATAAAGCAAATAAGCAGGTTTTTCGTGTAAAAAGCCAAAACGGCCAACTTATGGATATTATCTTCCAGGTTTCAAATGATGGCCTTGCATTCCGTTACTATTTTCCTGAATCGGCAAACGAGACTAAGAAAATAACTAAAGAAATAACTTCATTTAATTTCCCTGAAAGTGCGAAGGCCTGGCTTCAGCCGATGGCGGAAGCCAAAAGCGGCTGGGGGCAAACCAATCCTTCTTACGAGGAACATTATCAAAAAGGCATTGCTGTGGGTACGCCTTCTCCAACAAACGCGGGTTGGGTATATCCAGCTCTTTTTAGTTCAGGTAATAATTGGTTATTAATTACTGAAGCAGGATTGGAAAGGAATTATTGTGGCACCCGGTTACAACAACAATCTCCGGATGGCGAATATAAGGTTGGTTTTGCTGACCCACGCGAGGTGTTCACCGGCGGAGTTGCAAATCCTCAATCAGCACTTCCATGGTTTACGCCATGGAGAGTGATAACCGTTGGCTCATTAAATACCATAGTCGAGTCTACACTAGGAACAGATCTTGCAAAGCCAAGTATTGATGCCGATAAATCTTACATCAAACCCGGTATCTCTTCATGGAGTTGGGTGTTGTTAAAAGATGATTCTACCGTTTATAATGTTCAGAAGCGCTTTATTGATTATGCCGCTGATATGAATTGGAAATATTGTTTGATTGATGCGGATTGGGATA
This sequence comes from uncultured Pedobacter sp., assembly GCA_965650335.1. Classification (GTDB taxonomy): domain Bacteria; phylum Bacteroidota; class Bacteroidia; order Sphingobacteriales; family Sphingobacteriaceae; genus Paradesertivirga. Next base: position 2,320 of record CBFGOI010000043.1, read on the forward strand.
GAAAGATCGGCTATGATAAAATTCAGGAACTTGCTGATTATGGAAAGACTAAAAATGTGGGCCTGATTTTATGGTATAATTCTGCCGGAGCCTGGAACAGTGTAACGTATACACCGAAAGACAAATTGCTTACTCCCGAGAAAAGAGCCGAAGAGTTTAGCAGACTTCAAAAAATGGGTATCAAGGGAATGAAAATTGATTTTTTTGGCGGCGATGGACAGTCGATGATTGCTTATTACCATGACATTATGCAGGACGCCGCAAAATATAAATTGCTTGTGAATTTCCACGGAGCCACACTTCCACGTGGCTGGCAAAGAACCTATCCTAATTTAATGACCATGGAGTCGATCAAAGGAATGGAATTTATTACGTTTGATCAAAAGAATGCTGATGAAGAGCCAACGCATGCTACTACAATTCCTTTCACCAGGAATGCCTTCGACCCAATGGATTTTACGCCAATGGCTCTATATAAAATCCCTAATATTAAAAGAAGAACTACCAGCGCATTTGAATTAGCTACTTCGGTTATTTATTTGTCGGGAGTACAACATATGGCAGAAACTCCCGAAGGAATGAGTCACATGCCCGATTTTGTTAAAGGATTTTTAGCCAAATTACCAGTTAACTGGGATGATGTTAAATTTGTTGATGGCTATCCTGGTAAGTTGGTTGTAATTGCCCGAAAATCGGGTAGCACATGGTACGTAGCGGGTATAAATGGTGAAAATCAGTCGAAGGATCTAAGCCTTGATTTATCTTTTATTAAAGGTTCAGGGAATATTATTACTGATGGGGATGAGGGCTTGTCGTTTATTCAAAAGAACATATCTTCACAACAAAATACAAAAGTTACGGTTAAGCCAAATGGTGGATTTGTGGTGATATTTAATGAAAAATAGGATATTTGATATGGCCTTTTAGTGATGTTCGTTCTAACCGCACCACCTAAACTATTGATATGAAACGAGTTTTGTTTTTACTATTTCTGACGCAAGTTTCCCTCGCAATTGCCCAGAAGAAATCAGATGTCAGGCTGATAGGGGTTGGCCCTGGTTGGGCTAATAATTCTGTGAATGCGGTAATCTTTAGGAAAAATTCCCTGGTTACTTATCGTGATACGCAATATATAGCTTATTATAATCAGGATAAATACGTAATGCTTGGAAAGCGAAAGTTGGGCTCAACGTCATGGACACTGAAGCAAACTCCTTACCAGGGAAATACTGCTGATGCACATAATACGATAAGTATAATGGTCGACGGTGATGGATATCTGCATATTTCCTGGGATCATCATGGAAACCCGCTTCGCTATGCGAAGAGCCTGAGTCCCGGATCGCTGGAGCTTAGTTCGAAACTTTCGATGACAGGTGAAGACGAAGGAAATGTTACTTATCCTGAGTTTTATAAAATGCCCAGCGGCGATTTGTTATTCTTTTATCGCAGCGGTTCTTCCGGTCAAGGCGATTTGGTATTGAATAAATATAATTTAAAAACTAAAACATGGCAAAGGCTTCATAATAATTTAATAAGTGGAGAACGGGAAAGAAATGCCTATTGGCAGTCTTTTGTAGATCATAAGGGAACTATTCACCTCTCCTGGGTCTGGAGAGAGTCTGCTGATGTTGCCAGTAATCATGATTTAGGTTATGCCTGTTCCAAAGATGGTGGAGTAACCTGGCAGAAATCTACTGGAGAAACCTATACTATTCCGATAACACAAGCCTCCGCCGAGTATGCATTTAAAATACCTCAGAATAGCGAACTGATCAATCAAACTTCGATGTCTGCCGATAAAAAGGGAAATCCATTTATTGCCACTTATTGGCGAGAAAACGATTCCAAAATACCTCAATATCATATTGTTTATAATACGGGTGAAACGTGGAAAAGCTTAAATCTCGACTTTCGGAAAACTCCTTTCTCTCTAAGCGGAATGGGCACCAAACGGATTCCAATATCCAGACCTCAGATCATGGTCAATAATTCAAAAACAAAACCTTCAGGCTTATTAATTTTCAGAGATGAAGAACGGGGTAGTAAGGTTTCTGTTGTGAAGATAAAAAACTTTAAAAGAAATAAATGGGAAGTTAAGGATCTTTTGAATAGCTCTGTTGGCTCTTGGGAGCCGAGTTTTGATACTGAACTCTGGAAAATAAAGGAAAGTTTAAATCTTTTTATTCAAAACGTGCAGCAGTTAGATTCGGAAGGAAAAGCTAATATACCCGCTCAAATGATCCAGGTGTTGGAATGGAAACCTAAATATTAATAGGAACATTTATGAAAAGTAAAAAAAAATTAGTTGGAGTAGTTGCAATAGGCCTGACTCTTCTAACGGCATGTTCAGTTCAGCGAAACAATAAGTTAGCAGTATCAAGTTCAAAAAAAGAAGTCCTTGATATAATCGAAAAAGTAAATGGAAACTGGCAGAGGAATCACTCGACCGATACCATAGCTTTTTGGGATATCGCCGCTTACCACACCGGAAATATGGCGGCTTATTTTGTGACTAAAAACGAAGAGTATCGAAAGTATTCTGAAGCATGGGCCGAACATAATCAATGGAGGGGCGCAAAGTCGGATAATAAAGCCGAATGGAAATATACTTACGGCGAAAAAGACAATTATGTGTTGTTCGGTGACTGGCAAATATGCTTTCAAACCTATATAGACCTTTACAACCTGGATAAGGATCCCAAAAAAATAGCTCGTGCCAGAGAAGTAATGGAGTATGAAATGAGTACTCCTAAAAATGATTATTGGTGGTGGGCAGACGGGCTTTATATGGTTATGCCGGTAATGACAAAGCTTTATAAGGTAACGGGGAATAAACAGTATCTCGATAAATTGCATGAATATTTCACTTATGCCAACAGCATCATGTACGATAATGAAGAAAAGCTTTATTTCCGCGATGCTAAGTATGTTTATCCTAAGCATAAAAGTGCAAGCGGAAAGAAGGATTTCTGGGCCCGGGGCGATGGATGGGTCTTTGCGGGATTGGCGAAAGTTTTACAAGATCTGCCTAAGAATGATACTCATCGGGCGGAATATATAAGTAAGTACCAGGGAATGGCTCGGGCGATAAAAAGCTCACAACAACCGGAAGGATACTGGACACGAAGTATGCTTGATCCTGAACATGCACCGGGTCCGGAAACCAGCGGCACCGCTTTCTTTACTTATGGAATGCTCTGGGGGATAAATAATGGCTATCTTAATAAACAGGAATATTTGCCCGTAGTAATAAAAAGCTGGAACTATCTCACAAAAATAGCTTTACAGCCAGATGGGAGGGTTGGATATGTTCAACCAATTGGGGAGAGGGCGATTCCGGGACAAGTTGTAAACCAGAATTCAACCGCCAACTTTGGTGTTGGTGCATACCTTCTTGCCGCATCCGAGATGTATCGTTACCTGGATAAGAAATAAGCCTTGATGTTTTAACGTGGTATCAGAGGCTCATCGTAGGGGTAGTGTATTGATTGCTTTTTGAAATAGGAGCTATATCTAAAAAATGGGATGGTCTGGTGCAGAATTCAGATCAGCTTATAAACTCTTACCCATGCAGATGCTATTGGGTATTTCAATATAGGGTGCAAAAGATGGAATTTTTGCAAAGCCATGTTTTTCATATAGTTTGATTGCCTCAGGTTGCTTAATACCTGTTTCAAGAACTGCTGTATCATAAAATAGCTCTTTGCCCCATCGGGTAAGTGCATCTATCATCTGGGATGCCACTCCAAAACCCCTGAAATAAGGATTCACATACATCCGCTTTATTTCTATGGTTCTTGAATTTATTTCCTTAAAACATCCACAGCCTACAGTGATGTTGCTTATTTGGGCAATTATCGCGGTGTCTAAAGCATTTAGTTGGATATTTGCATCAAACCTATAGTCTGCCTGGCTATATCTCGTCGTTAAATCGTTGTCGAGCTCCAGGATTAGGTTTTTAAACCGTCTATCATCGCTATTCGTTCTAATTATCTCAATCATATTTATTTATTCCATTGTTTTTAAGATTATTAGATGCATGTATTGTAAAAATACTGGATTAAATTGAAAATGATTAATAAAATTGCCAGAGTTGTTAAATATTAACAAATAAATTGCAGTTTTATTGCAAAAACTTAGAAGAGTGTATGAATATGTTGACTTGGTTTGTTTTTTTGGGTTTATCAGCGTATTAAACTAGCTGCTAGATGTATAATAAGACATAAGTTAGAATGTAATATCCTATAATAACGAATAATACAGCGACGGTAAAAGGGAAGCCTGATCTGAAAAAGATAGCAATAACGATTCCAGTCATGATCAAAACTAAGCTGATTAAAAGGAAAATGTTTTTCTGATGCTTCGTTTCTGTTTCTCTTTGAAGCGTCGGCTCTTTTTTGAATTTATGTGCGTCACTTTTTAAAGTGTCATCTATTACGGGACTTTGAGATTGGAAATTGTTCACTAGCAGTGAGTTGGAGATGTCTTTAGGTTTTGTCGGTGTATGTTTCTTATTAAGTGATCGGTATGGCCCCTTACGATCGGTCTGTCTGATTATCGAATCAGAATTTCTAAGATCATCAAAGTTGAGTGACTGGGAAGTGTCCAAAGATTTGGGCCGGAGGATAACTTTGATTGAGACTTTATTTAAGGTGTCGCTTTGGCTTTGGATATCGTTTGCAGCATGGTGCTGCTGACTTATAAATACAAATAGATATAGGCAGGTTTGTTTTAACATGGAGAAAACTCGGGTTGTTAGAGCCGGATTTATAAAATAAATCCGCCTATGTTCAAACTCAAACATTGTTAATCGCCGCCCAAAAGGTCGGCCCGCACCTATCAATTTTAGTAAACTTCTATACTCTGGTCTCTGAATATTTTGAATGTAACTTCCGCTATCAAACAAGCGAATTTTACTTCTCGTTCATGATTTTTTTCGCCACTTCTTCACTGATTCCATCTACCCAATGCGGATTACCGTTACTGTTAAGCCTGCACGATAAAATGCCATTTTCGTCCTTAGTGCAATGTATAATTACACCTTTTTCCTCAACAAAAACTTCATAGTCATCCCCGGTTACATGGCTTACCACGGCGTGTAAGACAAACCCATCAGATTGTTGATACGAAACCTTAAAATTTCTATTAATACGCATAACGGGCTCAGCTCCCGCAAATGCAGTTGAGTGTAGTTTATTCACAAGAATTTTTTTTTAAATTGGTTATCATGAATTTAGGAATTAGATCTGAATTCCTATAATTTTTTTTGTGATGAACATCAAATGTTTTAGGGATGGGCGGATAAAAACAAATACCGCATTTAAACGTTATAGAGATAAGAAATTAGTGCGGATTGGAACCTAAACAATATGAATTCGGTGCAGAAGGAAAATCATAAACTTATGAATCTAACTCAATCATATAAAAGCGACGACTATTATCAGAATAACTTAGGAACATTACATGCGTGGCTGGTGGCGAAAAGGATAGCTGTGTTAATTGGAGTTTTACTTCTTTTAGAATACATATATTTCGTAGATACAGCAAGCTCTTCAGTTGAAGTAACTTTAATTTGCATCCTTATCTTCACATTTATTAGCAATATTCCCATTCTTTACTCTTTGTATAGAAACACTGACTAAAGAATAATTAAATCCAAATAAGAAACGCCGGGTCGATCACCGGCGTTTTGCGTTTTAAATTCCACCTATACTTACCTCTCCAATCCTAAGATATTTGTTCTTTGCTGTTCTTATTTTGAACTCTAAACTGTCTCGTTTGACATACACTTTTTAAAAATCTGGTGAAAAGAGCCCATAGGCAGGCTTTTTCACAATTGGCATAAAATTAGATTATCATCTTTTAAAAAAAGGAACTATGAACAGATCTACTTCTACCATCGTTATTGAAAAGCTTATAGATCTTGAGTTGGTTTTTAAGCTTAAAGCGGATATTTTGAGATATAAAAAAAAGAGAGCGACAACGTTTAACAAATCTCCAAATCCCAGAGCTGCCTGAGAAAATTTGAATCACTGGTGTTTCCCTGAAATCAGTTTCAGTGTTCGAATTTCTCTGAATTTACCGGTAATTCCGGGAAATATCTTTTGCGGCTTTCTATAATCAGTGGACATACCTTCTAAGTTGTGTCAGCAAACAAATTAGCTTTCTTCGGTATAGCTCAATCTTACTTAATGTCTTTAATATTATTACTAAGTAACCACTGTTTAAAGTGCTGTGGATCGTCTACTTCGTGATGAATGATTTCTCGATTGGTTAATTGGATCGTAAATATCGGTCCGGCTGCTATAAACTTTTGTAGCTCATCCGCCGCATAAATGAATCCAGGGTAACGGCAATCATAATCTAGGATATCCATATTAAAATTTAGGTTTTTAGTCATTAGGTATTTGCTGAAAAAACGGAACTGCCGGGGCTTTGATTGAGAATTTCCTGAGGAATCAATTCCATTATTTCCTCGAATGAATGAGTGCTCGCAATGCTGAGAAATTCCTTAATCAATTTTGGTTTATTATATTCAATGGTATTAGTATAAACTGGTCTGCCGAGACAGCGTTCCAGTGCAGTGTGGTATCTGCCAAATGGCATGCATAAATGGTTTTGGAATAATTGCAAATGCAAAATCTGAACGTCTGTCCATTCGGCCCACACCCGACTCTCTGATATAGCTTTTGCTTCTTCTTTCGAAAATTGATTCATTTTTCAAATTGGCTTTCGTTAATCATTAAAATTGAGTTTCAGAACATTGCCCTTTGTCAAAGCTCTAAAACTAATGGTAGCTGGCTAAAGATACATTCAAGAATTTACTTTGAAATGCATATTACACGAAATGGTCAGTTGCCGTGATGAAATGGCCGATTGCCGTGATGAAATGATTTTTTAGGGAATTTATCAGGCCTCGAATAGGTGAAATTTTAACCTTTAATTAGTACGCTGTGCAAATAACCTAGGGTAGGATTAAAGTGGAATTTCAGTCTCACGATGTGGCAATGAATTCGCAAAATGAGATTACTCATTGATGAAAAGCGACCATTGAGGTCCATTAAGCTGCTGGCATTCAGTTTGTAATATACTATGTGCCCGCCCATCGGGCATGTTTTTCATAGGTAGATGTAGGGTTGGACTTAAGTGTTCAACCCTTTTTTATTGAAAGTTAACTGTTCGATTCTGGATGATTTTGATCCCGCTTTTATCTCCATCCCAGCTTAATGGATGTTAATGATTAGTGACATCATTTGCCGATAGTTAGCGTTTGGCTCCACCGAAATTACGGTGATAGGGGTATGGTATAATCAAATACAATTTCCGAAAACTAAAACGGTATTTAGATATTATAATTTTATGAAACAAGCAGCTGATTTAATCCAAGATTGCGCGTTACCCGGAGGACTTTACAATAAGATCAAATTTTTGAATACTATTGAAAGTATGACCCTCGATGAGTTTTCTAAATTTTGCAAAGAGGTTTTGTTACTAACCGAGCATTACGACAGGTCAATAAACGTATCCGTTTGTGATATACAGGATTTTATTGAGGAACATGCCGGAAAGTTCTTTAAGTTTAGAAAAATCGACCTGGAGGGGAACGCTGAGTAATTTCATTATCCAAGGGGTCCACATTCGCGAATGGTCAGGTGCTTGAAGCCTTTTTGATAGATTCCAATCTACTAAACCACTGAAGTGGAAATTAAGCCACACGATGTGGTTACGAATTCTCAAAATGAGATTATTTTTGATAAAAAAGGATCGTGGAGGCGAGTTAAAGCGCTGGCACCCAGTTTGTAATAGTATATGTGCCCGCCCATCGGGCATGTTTTTCATAGGTAGATGTAGGGTTGGACTTAAGTGTTCAACCCTTTTTTATGAATCAATACTAAACTTAAAGCACCCTGAGGTCTTAACTACAAAAGTAACTGCCAACTAACCATTAGTCACTCTTCGAAGATATTTTTTGGTGCTTTCCTAGTTTTTACTACTTTTACGCCCTCAATGGGGGATTAGCTCAGCTGGCTAGAGCGCTTGCATGGCATGCAAGAGGTCATCGGTTCGACTCCGATATTCTCCACCTCGATAATTAGGCTTTTAGATATCAATCTAAAAGCCTTTTTTTTGGTACAAAGTAAGCATTTGAAGATGTGATAAGTTAGCATCACTTAGCTCAATGATTGGCTATGCCTAAGGCAATTGCTATTCCCCGCTGGTGAGAACAGTGGTTAAGCATTTTTCCATTGCCTTAAACGATTTTGGGATGTCCAGGCTCCTACCTGGCAGGGGACCTGTTCGAGACAAGTTCGGACCAAGTCCACTAAGTAGTGGACTTGGTCCGAACCTGGTACCTATTTGGTAGCGCTCATTCCCATAAGAGGCACTGCTTTTTTCGTACCTTATCTTATTCAAATCTGAGGCAAATTCTACGCGATGTCCTGACAGCTCGTCTGGGCTTTTTTACTTCCTTACATTTTACATGCAAGAAAGGAAAAAATCGAGAACATCCACAACTTTTGGGTCAGATCCCTTTTAGTCATTTTGCTTCTGTTCTGCACGATTCCAAATAACCTGGGATTTTTTCCGGATACTAACCCAATTGATGAACAGAATTATAACTCATTATTACTATTCATTTGTTAATCAAAAAACAGCATCAATTGCTTTTTTCTGGTTTAAGATTATACTCCAGGTGTAAGATACACGCGGTATCCATATAGAGTACTTGTAACATTTACAGGCACTGTTATAGAACCGTTTGACACCGTATAGGTTACCGTAGAAACCGTTGTAGGGCCCGAAACAGCTGTATCTTTATTGGTCCACGGTACATAGGCCACCACAGCTTTTACCCTGCTTCCGAAGAAGGAAGGGATCCCGCTTATAACTACATTTACTGTTCCCGTATTGTTACCTCCAAGGCAAATGCTCGAATATCGTGCGTTTGCATCTACACAAGCGAAGCCGTCAAGGCCATCGCTTTTATCATTAGGAGGCGTTACATTTACCATGTTCCCCGTCATGTCTCCATACCACTTGTAAAACCACCAACCACCACCTGCAACATTGTTGTTGGCGACCAGGCTTCCAAGCCTTCCAGGCAAGGCTGTAAACCACCACGAGATACAGGCACTGCTTACCTTTTTACGCTCAAATTTGGCTATAAAAGGCGCCGATGTGCCCGGGCAGCCCTCATAAGCTTTCGTGGAATGACAATATTCATTAATACTGATAAGTCTTGGGGATATGCCAAGACTGGTCTCCAGCGCCTTGTAAGTATTTATATTGTTGATTACATTTTGGCTGCCTCCTAACTCATGCCAGGATATAATGTCTGGAAGGCAGTTGTTATTCTTACAATAGGTAAGGAATGTACTCATTTGATTTGGGCCATAGTAGGAGTAAGACGGGCCGATAATTTTAGCTCCCGGATCAAGAGAGCGAATCTTGGCATACGTTTGCTTCCATAGAAAGCTGTTGAAGTCTCCGTTTGCGGAATTCCATGTTCCCCCCGGCTCGTTCCAAATTTCATAACCATAAATATTAGTGAGCCCTGATGCTTTTTTATCATTGATAAGCGAGGTCACCTGGTTCAGCCAGCTCGTCATACCCGGCCATGTATAAGGCCAGTTTGGTAGCATATCCGCCAATCGCAACATAACCTTTCCGGTTGTTGTGCTGATCCTGCTGGCAACGGGTAGACCAGCGCCAAAAGGTTGCTGATGCCCTGTACCGGCCCGGCCTGGTTGAGTAAATACATTTGGATTAAGAGGCTTGATCAGATTCTTCTCAGGGGTGGGCAGGTTTTCTGTTACGCCATACAAAGAACCGCTGGCACAATGGGTAACAGACCTTAATGTGCTTGACAGATTTACTCCCAGGGTATAAACTGCTTTTAACTGAGGTTCTGACGCAACCTTTTCAGATGCAGGCTCCTTAGAGCAATTACCGAAGGCCAACAAGAAGCTCAGTATAAAACAGGCCCTTACTAGCGGATGCAAAGTCGGAAAATGAAACAGACTTAATGGATTTTTTTTCATGGTTTTAACTGCTTAGTTAATAATTAGTTAGTTGGACAATTGTAAAAAAAGAGAGGCCTATAAGGAGGGCTTAAATAGTTATTTTGTGGATGCAAATGTTCATTAATGTGGCTTTGTCAGTACCGAGAGAGAATTACAGATCTGGATAGTATCAATCCGAGAAATTCGACTTTACCATAATTAGGAAACTATAGTAAACTGAACCTGATCCCGTTCTTTTCGAACTGAGAAAGAGACGCAGACGGAAGATTTAAGGATATGCTGCTGAAAAGGTCTGGCGGGGAACCATAACACGATTTCAACTTTTAGAAAGGACAACAAAAGAGACTTAATGAAAGTAATTAAGTCATGTAAAGAAGTTATGGATAGTTCGGACTAAAAAAGGAGCTAAGAATGGACGGTGGGGCTCACCTAATTATTTTTTCAACCTGGATAAATTTTTCAATCTATTTTAGAGGTTTTTTTTTCAGGTTTTATTTCATCGATCTCGGCAGGATTTTCTGGTACGTCTTCTTCGAAATCGTCATCTGATAAGGGGTTAATGAAATTTTCATCTTCATCGACTTCGGGAGCATTTATGAGGTCATAAATCATCCAAAGCAACCCGATTATCATTATAGAAATTAATATTTGCATAGATTTTCTTTCTACGGCTCTCCCTTTTAAAAAGTTCAAGGTAAATATAGAAAGTGTTAAATGCTAATAATCTGTAAAAATTTATCATTTCAAGATAGCTTAAGTATCCTGAGTTAATGCTATTGAGTATTACATTCTAAATCTTAACGATACCGATCTGCCAAGGGCCTGAACAAATTCCGGATCGAGCGAAGGTCCGCCTTTTTGGATCCAAACTTTCCGGTCATCTTTCTCTAAATCAATTGTTTCTCCGTTCAATACTATCTGAAGTTCGGTAGTTGCTTTATTTATGGCAGAGCTATTATTTATGTAGTAAACATAGTCCTTGTCATTATATGTAATTCTCATTGGTAGTGCCATCTTTCTATCTACGCTTTTCATCATCAATTGTTCTAACGAATATATTGCTCCTTTCTTCTCTTTGGATTGATTAGTTTTTCAATAAATATCCACATCCATTATATATCAACACTTTAAAAAAAAAATAGTCCCGCTTGTTAGCGGGACTATTTTTTCTTGTTGTTTAACTGAGGGAAAAAGAACGAGTGTGTAATTTTCTTAGGTAGAAGAAATTTTGTTAAGCAACCTGCAATCCGTCATCAGAATTTGGTCGTAAAGTTTTAATTATATTATCCTTGGTAGATTTTAAAGCGTTAAGCTCTTTGGATAGAATATTCAATAGTTGTTTGTCGAATCTTTCGCTCAATTTAATGATAGTGGTTTTGCTCTGCTTTTTCATATTTTGCGTTTTTAGGTTGTTAGCTATTGTCTTCTTTTTCCGTCTCGTCAGAATCGCTTAAATTGTTTTTCCTGCGCTCTGCTTCATGTTTCTGGCGTAAAAGCTGCTCTACGTCTCTTTTGTCCTCTGCGTTTTCAGGATTTGATGGGTTCTCCCAATCCTGACCTTTTTTTGCAGATTCATTCGGAATCTTAATTTTATTAACTACTGTCATTTTGTTTCGTTAATCTGAGACTATATAGACCATTATCGTACCAATTATTTTCCAAAATCTTTTTAAAAGCTCTTTTATAGCTTTAAATGCAGCTTTTTTGAAGATAATTTTTAAATGGCTGTCGAAATTTGAATTGAAAAACAGGTATTGAATTCATACATTTTGTATTTCTTAGCCAAGAATTGTCATACAATTGTATACAGTTTAGGACGAAAGATTTTAAATGTGAATATTTTAAGGGAAGGGGAATTCTCAAAAACTTTAGTTTTGTATATTGCTCAGGAGTTTTAATCTAAATTCATATCTGTTAAATGGCCGAAGTTAATTATAGTGAAGACAGCATACGTTCCCTCGATTGGAAAGAACACATCCGTTTACGACCGGGTATGTATATCGGAAAACTGGGCGATGGCTCAGCATATGACGACGGAATTTATGTTTTGCTAAAAGAAATCGTAGATAACTCTATTGATGAGTTTGTGATGGGGGCCGGTCGGAGTATTGATATTACGATCTCTGATCATAAGGTTTCTGTGCGCGATTATGGACGTGGAATACCCCTTGGGAAGGTTGTTGATTGTGTGTCTAAAATAAATACGGGTGGAAAATACGACTCGAAGGCTTTTCAGAAATCAGTAGGATTAAATGGTGTGGGTACAAAGGCAGTAAATGCTTTATCTGCAACATTTGTGGTGCAGTCCTATCGGGATGGTAAAACTAAAATTGCCGAATTCCAAAAAGGCGAGGTGATTCGTGACGAACCGGAGAAAGATACTACACAACGAAACGGGACGGCCATATCCTTCATCCCCGATGAGACAATTTTCAGACATTACCGTTTTATTCCTGAGTTCATCGAAAATATGATTTGGAATTATGTATTCCTGAATTCGGGCCTCACTATAAATTTTAACGGACAGAAGTTCTTTTCTGAAAAAGGTCTGCATGATTTATTAGAGAAAAATACTGACGCTCAAAACATACGCTATCCGATCATTCATTTAAAAGCGGAAGATATAGAGGTAGCCATGACCCACGGCCAGCAATACGGAGAAGAGTATTATTCGTTTGTGAACGGGCAGCACACTACGCAGGGCGGAACCCATCAGGCAGCCTTTCGCGAAGCCGTGGTTAAAACAGTTCGCGAATTCTATAAAAAGGAGTTCGATGCTTCTGATATCAGAGCCTCTATCGTCGCGGCAGTGGCCATTAAAGTTCAGGAGCCGGTTTTCGAATCGCAGACAAAAACGAAACTTGGTTCTCAGAATATCGGCCCTGAAGGACCTTCTGTTCGGGCTTTCGTAGTCGATTTTTTAAAGAAAGCTCTGGATGATTATCTTCATAAGCAACCCCAAACCGCCGATGCCCTATTAAAACGTATCCTTCAGTCGGAACGCGAGCGTAAGGATATTGCCGGAATAAAAAAACTTGCGAACGAACGGGCAAAAAAAGCCTCCCTTCATAATAGAAAATTACGCGATTGTAAGCTTCATTTTGACGATGCACATGAGCGCAAGCAGGAAACAACCTTGTTTATCACCGAGGGTGATTCGGCCAGTGGTTCTATTACAAAGTCACGCGATGTGATGACCCAGGCTGTTTTTAGTTTAAAGGGTAAACCTTTAAACTGTTTTAGTCTCACTAAAAAGGTCGTATATGAAAATGAAGAGTTTAATCTGCTCCAGCATGCTTTGAATATTGAGGACGGCCTGGAAGGGTTGCGCTACAATAATATAGTGATTGCTACTGATGCTGATGTGGATGGTATGCACATCAGGTTATTAATGATGACCTTCTTTTTGCAATTCTTTCCTGATCTGGTAAAAGCAGGACATGTTTCTATTTTGCAAACTCCCTTGTTTAGGGTGAGAAATAAGAAGGAGACCATTTATTGTTATAATGAAGAAGAGAAAAATCGAGCGATAGAAAAACTTGGTGCCAAACCTGAGATTACTCGATTTAAAGGTCTGGGAGAGATTTCCCCGGATGAATTTGGCTTATTCATAGGTAAAGACATTCGTCTGGAACCCGTAATTCTTAAAGATGCGAATATCCACTCTTTACTGGAATATTTTATGGGTAAGAACACTCCCGACAGACAGCAGCACATTGTGAAAAACTTGAGGGTTGAGAAAGATGATTCTCAAGCAGCGGCAAGTGTCGAATCAATTACGGGTGAGAGCGAGGAAGATAACTTCGCAGCCTGAACAATGTAAAATAATCTAAACGGCGGCGAGCTAAAAAAAACATGATTTGGCGGCTCTCTTCCACCTCTTCTTAGGTAAGATTACTGGAAAAAAACCGCTCTAACGCCCGCTTCTTGTTTAATAAAGATTTTATTGAACCGGGGTTTGTGAATTTTGATAATTTGGATTTAATAAATATGCAAACAAAGCTAAAGCAATTTGCTTTATCTCAAATCTGAATGTTAAATATCTCAATATCAACACTGTCATGAAAAAAGCCTTTCTCGTATTTAGTCTTTGCCTGTTTGTCGCACCTTTATTTGCACAGGAGTGGATAGACAAACATTTAAAAAATTCTCCCCGTCACCAGGAATGGATCCAAACAAAAGCGGGCGACCGAACAGTGCATTCTTTTATAACTTATCCCGAGGTAAGTAAAAAAGTTCCTGTTATAATTGTTATCCACGAAAATAAAGGTTTAAATGACTGGGCCAGAAGTGTAACAGATCAGCTTGCCGAAGCTGGTTATATCGCAATTGCGCCCGACCTGCTCTCGGGTATGGGGCCCGGCGGAGGTAAAACATCCGACTTTAAAACTTCTGATGACGCAACTAAGGCAATATATGCTTTAAAGCAGGAGCAGGTTACCTCGGATTTAAACAGTGTATTTAATTACGCGAAGAAAATTCCAGCTGCAAATGGAAAGGTTGTTGTTGTTGGGTTCTGCTGGGGCGGAGGTCAGGCATTTAGCTATGCAGTTAATCAGCCAGGGCTAGAGGCTGCATTAGTTTTTTACGGTACAGGTATTACAGATCCAGCTTTAGCTGCAAAGATAAAAGCGCCTGTGTACGGTTTTTATGGCGGAAACGATCAGCGTGTTAATGCTACTATTCCCGAGTCGGAGAAGGCAATGAAGGAGGCCGGCAAAAGATATGAGTACAAAATTTATGATGCAGCCGGGCATGGGTTTTTCCGCGCCGGCGAGGACCCTGAAGAAACAGAGGCTAATCGGAAAGCCCGGGATATGGCTAATGAAAGGATGCTCGAAATATTAAGAGATATCTAACGCACATTCATTGGATGAGCATAAGCGCCACTATGGCCCTGAATTCTTAACGAAACATCGCCATCCGGGTAGATGGATTCGAATCCTATTGCACCATTTTATTAGCGCATGTTGAACTGGCGAACGCTTCTGGCTTTGCCTTAAAAACAAATCCCATACTCAAAATATAACCCATCGCTTCATGTAAAGCCTGGTTAGATTTGAACATTGGATTCGTGTTAATGTCTGCGTGAACCTCAAGGTCTATATCATACAGATCAAGAAGATCGCATAACGCATAAGCTGTTTCAATTGATTTTTGAACTTCCATAAGCATTCTCTCTTTAATGCTCATTTTTCGGGTGCTTTTCTCCTGGTGGATGAACATGAATGCACCTTTCTTCTCTCTTAAAAATACGATTACAGTCGCAAAGTCTGTATAGCTTCCTTTAACCTGGGAATCTGTACCTATGCAAACTTTTAATTTGTTACCAAGATTAGTCTCTCTCCCTATGGCCTGCTCGACTTCCTCTAAAATTGGACTCTGAATGATTTCACCTCTAAATTTTTTCCAGGTCATAAGATTAATTTTTATAAGTACTAATAGACCTTTATGCCTTCGAGCAATTTATGAGGTCTATTAAAGATAATTCTTTACTAATTAAATGTACATTGTTTTTTTGTTAACATCTTAACAATCAGCCGGTATTGTAGATGGTATATTAACTAATAACATTTTGAACTGTTTCATCGTACAAGCCACTAATTTTAATTATCTATATATATCTCATTTAAAATTCTCTCAAATGAAATTTCAAATCTTTAATGGGCTCCTCGTTCTTTTTTTAATGTTTGGTGCTGCTTCTTGTAAGAAGGATAATGAAAGGGACGAATCCTTAAAAGCCGACACTATAAAAGACCTGTCGTACGGAATTTATTCAGAAAATACAATGGATGTTTATCTGCCAGAAGGAAGGACAGACACTACTAAAGTTATCCTCCTGCTGCATGGTGGCTGGTGGGTTGGAGGTGATAAGGAAGAACTACAAGAGAATGCCGAGTATTTTCAAGACAAGGGGTTTGCTGTGGTTTCTATGAACTATCGTCTTGCGGGCCCTACCGAGAAAGTTCACCCTGCACAACAGATTGATATTGCTGCGGCTATCAACTATATATCTTCAAAAGCATTTGAATGGAAAGTTTCGCCAGATAAGTTTGCCCTGGCGGGCGTAAGTGCTGGAGCCCATCTGGCTTTGCTTTATACTTATACCAACAATGTAAATAATAAAGTAAAGACGGTTATTTCTATCTCAGGACCTACCAATTTTACAGAAGAAATGGATATAACTAATCCGGTGGTTGCGCAGGCCGCAGCTGCACTTAAGTTGTTTTTGGGGAAATCATTTCAGGAAGATCCGCAGCTATATCTGCAAGCCAGCCCTCTCGCAAGAGCCAGTTCTTTATCTAAACCGACTTTGATTCTGCATGGCTCGGTAGATGGAATTGTGCCTGTGAAACAGGCAAATGATTTAAATGCAAAGCTAACGCTGCTGAATGTTAAACATCAAATAAATACATATCCCGCAGGACATGAGCTTTTTAATCCAACAAATGCCCAGGAGATTCGTGATGTAATTGAGGTGTGGCTAAATGAGAATCTTAAATAAAAAAAGAGGGAGATTTTAGTCTCCCTCTTTTTTTTATACAACTTTTATACAACTCCGCGTGTTGGATGAGGATTTATTGACGTCAGGCTTTTTATTTTTACCGGTTCGCCCTTATCGATACTGTTTCTGGCGGCGATGCCGATCAGGCAAGACATTGCTCCATCTCGACTTCCCGCACCTTGTTTATATGGATCGGCGCCGGGGTTAAACAATTGTTTCCTCAGGCGCGTGTCACCGCCACCATGCCCTGCTTCCGTATTGTCAATCCTGATGTATTCAGTTTTACCGAAATTTTTTGTGATCTGGATTTCATCAAATTTTTCCATCTCCCAGGGCTGTTTTTCGTGGATCCAGGCCTCCAATCTTCCTTCAGTTCCGTTAAAAGCAATCCGGTATCCTTCATACGGAGAGTAGGTAGTTAATGAGTAGCTTACCTGAACATCATTTGCATATTTTATTTGCACAGCCATTTTGTCGAAAATATCAATGTCTTCTCTCCAAACACAACCATCTCTGTGGTAGCCATCATATTTTTCGTTTTCTGCGTATAACTGCATCAAACGCTTGTCTTTGGTCATGTCGAAGTAGAACTTACATTTATCTTTATACGGACAAGGGCGACAATGGGTGTGGCGGAAGGAATTGTTTTTGCCATAAAATTCGAGCTTTCCATATGCATGAACTTCTTCAGGATCAGAGTTTAGCCACCAGTTCAACAAGTCAAAATGGTGTGTTGCTTTGTGTACCAGCAAGGATCCTCCGAATTCTCTTTTTCTGTGCCAGCGGCGGAAGTAGTCTGCTCCGTGTGATGTATCCAGGTACCAGTGGAAATCTACAGAGGTAACTTTTCCTATAGACCCCTTGTTTAATAGCTCGTAAATTTTCTGCCGGTGAGGCGAATACCTGTAATTAAAAGTAACATGAACTTTTTTGCCGCTTTTCTTTTCGGCATCAAGAATCATCTCACATTTTTTTTCATCAGTAGTCATCGGCTTTTCGGTGATAATATCTGCTCCAGCCATCAAACCCTTAATGATCTGTTGGTGATGTGTGCTGTCCATTGTAGTTACTATCAGAATCTCGGGCTTGGTTTCCTTTAGCATTTTGTCGAGATCAACATAGGTTGGACAATCCAGATTCATCATCTTTTTTGCAGTTGCAACTCTGCCTGCATTTATATCACATAATCCAACAAACTCAACTCTGTCGGAATACTCCTTGAGCAAGTCTGTTCCCCACATGCCTGTACCACGGTGACCTGTGCCGACCATAGCTATTTTTTTCTTCGGGAGTTTTAAAGTGGACGCCAGTAAATTGTCGGATAGCAAAGCGCCCGCGACTGCGGCGCCAGTGTGTTGGATGAATTTTCTGCGATGCATATAAAATGGTTAGTTTAAACGAATTTAGCCATTTTACGTGTTTTTGCTAATTGTTTAGCTGTCGAAATCTATGCAATCGTTACCGTAACTGAGATATTACATCGGAGGGAAGGGGCAGAAAAAAAGCCGCTAAAAGCGGCTCTGTCTCTAAAGAACTAATTTTTTGTATTTGATTCGTTTTGGTGCTGCATCGCCAAGGCGTTTTTTCTTGTTTTCTTCATAATCCGAATAGTTTCCTTCAAAAAAGTGGACTTGAGAATCACCTTCGAACGCAAGAATATGGGTGCAAATCCTGTCCAGGAACCAGCGGTCGTGCGAAATAATTACGACGCAACCGGCAAAGTTTTCAAGCCCTTCTTCAAGAGCACGTAAAGTATTTACATCAATATCATTGGTTGGCTCATCTAAAAGTAATACGTTGGAATCTTTCTTCAGAGTTATCGCCAAATGAGCTCTGTTGCGTTCTCCGCCCGATAACACACTCACTTTTTTCTGCTGATCGGCACCGTTGAAATTGAACTTTGATACGTACGCTCTTGAGTTTACCGGCTTATTGCCGAGCAGGATAGATTCGTTTCCACCTGTTATGTTCTCCCATACAGATTTCTCAGGATCTAAATCATTATGCATCTGATCTACGTAGCCCAATGCTACTGTTTCTCCTACTTTAAAGGTGCCTGCATCCGGTGTTTCCTGGCCGGTGATCAAACGGAATAAGGTGGTTTTTCCCGCGCCGTTTGGTCCGATAATTCCAACAATACCAGCAGGAGGCAGCGAGAAATTTAAATTGTCGAACAAAACTTTATCGCCATACGCTTTACTTACATTATTGGCTTCAATAACGATATTTCCCAAACGCGGTCCCGGTGGAATGAAAAGCTCCAGTTTATCTTCTCTTTCTTTTCCTTCCTCGGAAGCCATTTTTTCGTAGTTCGCTAAACGTGCTTTTGATTTGGCGTGGCGTGCTTTGGGCGCCATCCGAACCCATTCTAATTCGCGTTCAAGAGTTTTCTGGCGTTTGCTTTCAGTTTTTTCTTCCTGGGCCAGGCGCTTTGATTTTTGGTCGAGCCATGAAGAGTAATTCCCCTTCCATGGAATTCCTTCCCCACGATCGAGTTCTAAGATCCATCCGGCAACATTATCAAGGAAATATCTATCGTGGGTAACAGCGATTACCGTTCCTTTATATTGTTTAAGGAACTGCTCTAGCCAGTCGATGGATTCTGCATCCAGGTGGTTGGTTGGCTCATCAAGCAACAAAACATCCGGTTCTTTTAATAAAAGTCGACATAAAGCCACCCTTCTTCGTTCCCCACCTGACAATGTGGCAATTTTACTCTCGGGATCAGGGGTGCGCAGGGCATCCATAGCTCTCTCAAGCTTCGAGTCTAATTCCCAGGCGCCGCTTGCATCAATTTTATCCTGGAGTTCGCCCTGACGCGCCAGAAGCTTGTCCATCGCATCCGGATCTTCGTACACCTCGGGCAATCCGAATTTTTCATTTATCTCTTCATACTCCTTTAGTATTGCGGTAGTTTCGGCCACGCCTTCTTCCACAATTTCCCTCACTGTCTTCTCAGGATCAAGTTCAGGCTCTTGCGCTAAATAACCTACTGTATAACCCGGAGAAAACACTACCTCACCCTGGTAGGATTTATCGAGTCCTGCGATTATTTTCAGTAACGAAGATTTTCCGGACCCATTTAAACCGATCACCCCGATCTTTGCACCGTAAAAAAAAGATAGGTATATGTTTTTAAGAACTTGTTTCTGAGGCGGGTAGATCTTGCTGACTCCGGCCATAGAAAAAATTATTTTTTCGTCTGCCATTTTTACTTTATGTTGAGCTGCAAATATCGCCTTTTTGAACAATTGATATAAATTTTTCTTATCTTAAGGCTTAGGAAACTATTTTAAAGAAAATGGCGTAATTGTTGATAAATTATTACAAACAAGGACAAACTATTTATGAAACAAATTTATAGATTAGGGCGTTCAAGACGAAGAAAGGTTATATAATGGAAGCTAAATTTTCACCACGTGTAAAAGACGTAATTTCTTACAGTAGA
The DNA here is from genome assembly GCA_965650335.1 of uncultured Pedobacter sp. Classification (GTDB taxonomy): domain Bacteria; phylum Bacteroidota; class Bacteroidia; order Sphingobacteriales; family Sphingobacteriaceae; genus Paradesertivirga. The sequence goes on from CBFGOI010000043.1 coordinate 22,301, forward strand.
GAGGAAGCATTACGCTTAGGGCACGACTATATTGGTACCGAACACTTGTTGCTAGGACTTATTCGCGAAGGCGATGGAATGGCAATCAAAATTCTCAAGACCTTGGGTGTTGATACACCTCGCCTGCGTAGGTCAATTGAGGATGCGGTAAAAGGTACCAGTAACACCACAGTAAATCTGGGAAACATTCCGCTTACTAAACAAGCCGAGAAAGTGCTTAAAATCACCTATTTGGAGGCTAAAATCTTTAAAAGCGATGTGATCGGAACGGAGCACCTATTATTATCAATTCTTCGGGATGATGATAATATTGCTTCACAAATTTTACTACAGTATAACATAAATTACGACGTGTTTAAAGCAGAAGTAGAACAAAATAAAGATGGCTTCCGCGATGAACTTCCGGGTTCAGCAGCAGGGGATGATGATTTTCGTGAAGAAGAGTCGTCATTCAGCCAGCCCAAAAAAGTATCAGACATTAAATCTAAAACTCCTGTATTAGACAATTTCGGCAGAGATTTAACTAAAGCTGCCGAAGACGGAAAACTGGATCCGATCGTAGGTCGCGATAAAGAAATCGAACGCGTGTCTCAAATTCTTTCCCGCCGGAAAAAGAATAATCCTATTCTAATCGGCGAACCGGGTGTTGGTAAATCGGCTATTGCCGAGGGATTAGCCCTAAGAATTGTACAGAGAAAGGTGTCACGTGTATTGTTTAATAAACGTGTTGTAACACTTGACCTCGCTTCACTGGTTGCCGGTACAAAATATCGTGGTCAGTTTGAAGAGCGCATGAAAGCGGTAATGAATGAATTGGAAAAATCTCCGGATGTTATTCTTTTCATTGATGAGATTCACACCATCGTGGGTGCGGGCGGTGCCTCTGGCTCTCTTGACGCATCTAATATGTTTAAACCGGCCTTAGCTCGTGGCGAGATTCAATGCATCGGAGCAACAACTCTGGATGAATATCGTCAATACATTGAGAAAGACGGAGCATTAGATCGTCGTTTTCAGAAAGTAATGATCGAGCCTGCTACTCCGGATGAAACTATCGAAATTCTTAACAGAATTAAAGAGAAATACGAAGAGCATCATGCGGTAACATATACGCCGGAAGCTATCAATGCTTGCGTGTCTTTGACGTCACGTTATATTACCGATAGATTCTTACCGGATAAAGCGATCGATGCTTTGGATGAATCCGGATCAAGGGTGCATTTGACCAATATCCACGTTCCTCAGGAAATTATTGATATTGAGCAAAAGATCGAAGAAATTAAGGTAGAGAAAAATAAAGTTGTAAGAAGTCAGAAATACGAGGAAGCAGCGAAGCTTCGCGATACTGAAAAGAATCTTTTGGAAGAATTAGATCGTGCAAAAACTTCATGGGAAGCAGAAACCCGTACTAAACGCTATACTGTAACCGAAGATAATGTTGCTGAAGTTGTTTCGATGATGACCGGTATTCCAGTTCAGCGTGTTGGCCAAACCGACAGTCAGAAATTACTGGCTATGCCCGAACTGATTGCAGACAAAATTATCGGACAGGGAGAAGCGATTAAGAAACTTACTAAAGCTATTCAGCGTACCCGTGCGGGATTGAAAGATCCTAAAAAGCCTATCGGTTCGTTTATTTTCCTTGGTCCGACCGGGGTTGGTAAAACGGAATTAGCGAAAGAGCTTGCCCGCTTTATGTTCGACAGCGAGGATGCATTAATCCAGATTGATATGAGCGAATACATGGAGAAATTTGCTGTATCACGTTTGGTAGGAGCGCCTCCGGGATATGTGGGTTACGAAGAAGGTGGACAGTTAACTGAAAAAGTTCGTCGTAAGCCTTATGCCGTTGTTCTTTTGGATGAGATTGAAAAAGCTCACCCTGACGTGTTTAATATTCTGCTACAGGTATTAGATGAAGGACAATTAACAGATAGTTTAGGACGTAAAGTGGATTTCCGCAATACGATCGTGATCATGACATCAAACATTGGTGCACGTCAGCTAAAAGACTTTGGTCAGGGAGTTGGTTTTACAACTTCAGCGAAAGCGCTACAGGCAGAAACTCATTCAAGAGGTGTCATTGAAAACGCTCTTAAACGTGCTTTTGCACCCGAGTTTTTGAACCGTGTTGATGACGTTATCGTGTTTAACTCTCTGTCTAAAGAAGATATCTTTAAAATCATTGATATAGAATTAGCGTCATTATTCTCCAGAGTTACAGCTCTTGGATATGCAGTAACGTTAACCGATGCAGCAAAAGATTTCATCGCGGAGAATGGATACGATGCTAATTTCGGAGCGCGTCCATTGAAACGAGCTATTCAGAAATTCCTTGAAGATCCAATCGCTGAGGAAATTCTAAAAGGAGAACTGATAGATGGTGATGTACTTGAAGTTGATTTTGATACTGAACTGAAGGAAATCAAGATTGTTCGCAAAGCTCCTGGAAAGAAGAAGAAGGAAGAGAAGAAAGAGGAATAATATTGCTCTATAAAAAAAGAAAACCCGGTTAATCCGGGTTTTTTTATGCTCCTGACTTACAGTGTCCGGCTCATACACACACTCTCCTCAATACCTTTATATGGACCGAAGTTTTCAATGATCTCGAAGCCATATTTCCGATAAAGATTAATGGATTCTTGTTGTTGTTTACCTGTTTCTAATACCGCATTTGTATAGTTTAATTCTTTCGCCCAGTTAACTAGCTCCGTTAATATGGAAGATGAAACGCCTAAGCCCCGAAAGTACGGATTAACAAACATTCGCTTAATTTCTACGGTGTTTGGATCTATTTCTTTAAAACATCCGCATCCTACCGTGTCATCGTTTATTAAGCCAAGTACAACCGTGCTTAAATTATCGATTTCAATATTTGCATCGAAGCGATATTCCTGATTATTGTATCGCGCTCTTAGATCGTTGTTCAATTCTTTTATTAAATCCTGAAAAGTTTTGTCATTTGCCGTAGTTCGCTTCAAATTTACCATGCTTAGTATGGATTCTTTTGAGCTATTGTGGAAGTCGACCCGTTTTAAAGTGTACATATGTAATATATTTATAAGAATATCTAAAGGTGTGGTAAAAAGTAATGATATTTTTGAGTTATTTTTAATGTTATTGCTATAAATATATGAAATTTCTAAATATAAATCTTAGTTAATGAATTTTTTGTAGTTTTTTAAGTGTTTTGAGTGAGGATTTAAGTACGTGTTTTTGCTCTTAAAGTAGGGATTTATATGAATGACAATCATGGGTTGCCAGCCGACTACATTACTCATACCGGGGATGAGTTGAGTATTAATCAGATTGAATCTCGTCTCCCGCTTGTCTATGTCATCAATTTCTTATTATAACCAAACACTATTTCCCAAAACTGTTATATTTACCATTCCAGAGCTTTTAGATAGGAATGAGTGAAGAATCACTAGACAATAATTTCGAGAACGAAGAAAAATTACATAATGTAACGTCGCTGAGCGGTTTGTATGAGAACTGGTTTCTTGATTATGCATCGTATGTAATTCTAGACCGTGCAGTACCACACATTAATGATGGATTAAAGCCTGTTCAACGCCGTATTCTGCATTCGCTAAGAGAATTAGATGACGGACGTTTTAATAAGGCAGCCAACGTTATTGGTAATACCATGAAGTATCATCCCCACGGAGATGCTTCAATTGGCGATGCGATGGTTCAGATAGGTCAGAAAAATTTATTAATTGATACTCAGGGTAACTGGGGCGATCCGATTACTGGAGATTCGGCTGCTGCCGCCCGTTATATTGAAGCCCGTTTGTCGAAATTTGCAAACGAAGTAGTTTTCAATCCAGATACTACCGTTTGGCAGAATAGCTATGATGGACGGAATAAAGAACCAATAACACTCCCTGTTAAATTTCCTCTTTTACTGGCCCAGGGAGCCGAAGGGATTGCTGTAGGTCTGGCTACTAAAATCCTTCCCCATAATTTTATTGAATTAATCGACGCCTCAATAGAGGTTCTGAAAGGAAACAGACCCAATTTATTGCCGGATTTTCCTACGGGTGGAATGGCGGATTGCTCTGCTTATAATGAAGGTCAGCGTGGTGGAAAAATCAGAGTAAGGGCGAAGATTCTAGAGAAGGATAAAAAAACGCTTACCATCACGGAGATTCCTTTTACTACCACTACCGGTAGTTTAATTGATAGTGTCATTTCAGCAAATGATAAAGGAAAAATAAAAATCCGGAAAATAGAAGATAATACAGCTCAAAACGTAGAAATAGTTATCCATCTGGCACCTGGTATTTCTCCGGATGTGACCATTGATGCGCTTTATGCGTTTACAGATTGCGAAGTTTCTATTTCTCCGAATACCTGCGTTATCCGTGATGATAAACCACAGTTTTTAAGTGTAAATGATATCCTGATATCAAATACTGAGTACACAAAACACCTCTTAAAACGTGAACTTGAAATCAGGCTGGCAGAGTTAAAGGAAAAGATATTCTTCAGTAATTTATTGAAGATTTTTATCCAGGAAGGCATGTATAAACATCCTGACTATGAAAACTCAGGCGCCTTTGAAGCCGTGATTGAGGTGTTAGATCGGCTATTTGAGCCTTTCTTCCCACAGTTTTACAGGACAATTCTTCCAGAAGATTATAAAAAGCTTATTGAGAAACCGATGAGCAGTATCACACGCTTTGATGTTAAAAAGGCGGATGAGCAAATGAAAACTCTGGAGAATGAGATAAAAGAGCTGAAGCATCATTTAAAACATCTTACTGATTATACGATTGCCTGGTTTGAAAAGATCAGAGAGAAATACGGAAAAGATCGCGGCAGGAAGACCGAGCTAAGAACATTCGATAGGGTAGATGCAACCCAGGTGGCTTTGGCTAACGTGAAATTATATGTAAACAAAGCAGATGGTTTCATTGGAACAGGTTTGCGTAAGGATGAGTTTGTTTGCGATTGCTCTGACCTGGATGAAATTATTGTGTTTCGTGAAGACGGCAAATGTGTTGTAACGAAGGTGCAGGATAAAGTATTTGTAGGGAAAGATATTTTGCATGTCGCAGTGTTTAAAAAAGGGGATGAGCGCACTGTTTACAATATGATTTACAAGGATGGACAAACAGGTACCTCTTTTGTAAAGCGGTTTACGGTGCTTGGTGTTACCCGCGATAAAGAGTACGACCTAACAAAAGGCTCTAAAGGCTCGAAAACCTTATATTTTACCGCTAATCCAAATGGCGAAGCAGAGGTGGTAAATATTCAGTTGAAGCCGCATTCTAAGCTTAGAAAACTTCAGTTTGATTTAGATTTTGCAGAAATCGCAATTAAGGGTCGAAGTTCAATTGGTAATACAGTCAGTAAGTATCCCATCAAAAAGATTGTACTCAAATCCAAAGGTGTATCTACTCTTGCTGGAAGAAAGATCTGGTATGATGATATTCTGAAGCGCTTAAACGCTGACGGCAGAGGAAAATATCTTGGAGAATTTGATGGTGCGGATAAAATTTTAACCATTTTAAGTAATGGGTCTTACGAGCTAACCTCCTTTGATCTGAGCAATCATTTTGATGATAAAATGATCTTGATTGAGAAGTATGATCCCGAGAAGGTATTTACAGTGGTCCATTTCGATGGAAAATCAAAGAATTACTATGTTAAGCGTTTCCTGTTTGACGATACGCCAGTCGGTAAGGTAACGAGTATTATTAATGAAGAGCCGGGCTCTAAGCTGATTATAATTTCGGGTGCTGCACAGCCGGTGGTGAAGATTGATTCGTTGAAGGGAAAAAGCTTAACACCTGAGACATCGGAGATAAATCTTGCCGACGCTATTGACGTGAAGGGTATGAAGGCCCAGGGGAATCGCTTATCTCCGAACGAGATTAAGACTATTGAGTTAATTGCGGAGCACGATGACCCTGAAGATGTTCCTGATCCGGTTGCTGAAGTTTCTTTAGAAGAAGTGGTTTTAGAAGAGAAACTTGACAGTGAGGCAGAGAAAGAAGTGACATCTGCGGAAGAAGATGTGTCTTTGGCTGAGAAAGAAAAGGCTAAACATCCGGCAACTTCCACAGAAAAGAAGAAAAGTTCTGAAAAAGAGGAAGAGCCAAAACCTGTTAAAAAAGTGGATTTTGAAATTACTAATCCGGACGATATAGAGATTGACGATAAAGGGCAGCTGGGGTTATTTTAAGATTCAAATTCAGCTTTCAAAAGCTTAATTTTGACATTCGTATTTTGTTATATGGAAAATCGGGACATACGCTGGATTCTCAAATTATAAGAAGGCTTTATTGCAGCTTAAGAAGTTTATCGATAAGGGTGAACTAAAGTTGGAAGAGCTTGATACAGTCGTTGGAATATCCTTATGAATTGGCATGGAATGTTATTAAAGACAATTATCAAAACCAAGTGTTTTATAAAAAGGAGGATTAAAGCAACTCCGGTTTTATCTTTTCCTTAAACTTTTCTCCAAACTTAATCAGCTTAGGCTGGATAACGAAAGTACAATATGGTTGTCCGGAGTTTTGGTTGAAATAATTTTGATGATAATCTTCAGCCTTATAAAAATCAGAGACAGGAGAAACTTCAGTTACGATTGGAGCATCATACACCAGATCTTTGGTTAACTCATCAATCATCTTGTTTGCTTTTTCCTTTTGCTCCTGTGTATGAAAAAAGATGACAGAACGATATTGAGTACCGATATCATTTCCCTGCCGGTTCAACGTGGTAGGATTATGGGTTTTGAAAAATATTAATAAAAGCTCTTCATAGGAAATTACATTGGGATCAAAATCTACCTGAATAACTTCGGCGTGACCTGTATTTCCGCTACACACCTGCTCGTAGGTTGGATTGTCTAGATTTCCGCCCATGTAGCCGGAAGATACAGTGGAAACACCTTTTAGCGATTGAAAGATTGCCTCTGTGCACCAGAAACAACCAGAGCCAAAGGTTGCAGATTCGTGATTTAAAGGCACTTTTTCATTTATATTCTGTTCCATTTCTCTTGATTTTTAAGCAGATTTCTCAACTTTTTTCTCAACTATTTTTTCTCAACTCAAACATTTTTTTGCAATCTGTTGACAATAGGATGCATGATTTGACGCTTATCAAAAGTAATCATAAGGGTTAAACCCAAAGTCATTGAAAAGTTTTAAGTTGATTTATAGGTTGGTGTAATATATATTGGTATTATTATTTTTGTGCATGACTGAAGAACAGATAATCCAAACATTTGGTATTATAGCCGGAAGTGGAGTTGTTAGTGCATTTACCACCTATTTTTTAAATAGGGATTTTCATAAAGTGAACATTCAAAAAGTCAAAGCAGAGACTTTGAAATTGGTAAGTGAATCACAAAAAGGATTATATGAATCCTTATCGAAGGAGCGGGAATATTATAAAAATGAAATAAAGGATTTAAGAAATAGTACGGAGGATTTAGTTAAAATCAACGATTTAGAAAGAGAAAGATTAGAATTGATGCAGGAAAATCTAAAACTTTTAGAAGAAAAAGAAGTGCTACTACTGCAACAACTTAATAGCAGATAAGGCAAGTCTTACATTTTAAATTTCTTGTTCAATATCCGGTCTTTGAGTTCTGCTTTCTTTTCTTCTTTAGTTTTTGGAATGCGTTTTTTCGGTTCAACATATAAAGCTTGTTTGGTAGCTGCTGATATTGTTCCTGTTTTTCGGTCTTTCCTAAGTTCAGACACTTCAGTACGTAATGCACGTAGTTCTTCCAGTATCAGATACATTATATCCGATGTACTTGGTGGTGTACTATGTGCATTATGAACCTTCACCTATCTATTCAGATGAGGTAATAAAAGTTAAGGGATAATTGTGGTAGCTTCCAGTGTGATAACCATCGCTTGCATTCAGTCCTTTTACAACTGCTAAAAGGGCTGTAAAGGCTTCACTCTCATATATAGTAATTGTGTAACTATTGTCCAATTTACAGGTTAACCGACCAACTACTATTTCATCGGAATTAATAAGGTCTGCTTCAATTTCTCCTGAGTCATATTCAGTAGATTCATCACAAAATAAATTGACCTTATCTAACCTAAACTGTTCACGTATTTTTGCTATGTTTTTTTCCATAGCTATAAAAATATACTAAAAAAAAGTGATTTTCAAACAGGTTTTTTCTGAAAGTAGGTTCTGTAAATTTATAAATAAAAAGTGCGTTTAAACAGTTTAAACGAAGATTTTAACTTCAAAATGAATTGTAACTTTTGTGTAATATTTTGCTGCCTATAAAATAGCGTGGCGGAAAAATATTTATAAATTTACAAAACCCACAAGGCGATACTTTTTTAATTTTGACTGGATTTCGTGGCATCTAAGCAATCATTATACAAAAAACGATGGTTATCGCCAAGAATAATTTAAAAGCCTTAAATCGCCTTAATTTAAGTCCAATTTGGTGAGTTGAATAAATTTGAACATCAAATCGACTGCTTATTATAAAAATTGAAACAAATAGTAATTCCTTCCTATATAGGAGTACTTAATTGCTTATCCATTACAAGCCCCGTTTCGATATAAAAAACATTTTTTAAGATGTACCATAACGGGTGAATTCGGTACTTTTCTTCTCTTTTACCCCTATAATTAACCGTAATATAAGGCTAAAAACAACAATGTATAAGTTATGAAAATTGGGATTCTGATACTTTTTGCCGAACTTTTTGCCTTATGCGAAGCCGGAGGGGGGGTAATCCCCCAATTTTAAGTCAAATTTATCTTTGGAATTTTTGAAAAGTGCTGTACCGTATCCCGTTATTCAAAAAAAAAGTAATTATTATAAAATGAGCAGTGGGGAGCAAAGACAATCGGAAATAAAAATCTGAATTGAAATTTTAGCCCCCCCCCTTAAAAATTTTTTAAAAAATTGGGATTTTGATATCAAAACCTAAAGGTTTAACCCTTACTTCGGGTCATATAGCTGTGGCAGCTCTTATTAATATATTTATAACTATTAATGTTATTATATAGAATTAGTTATTATAATTATTGATTACTATTATTTGATAATTAATGAAGGAATCATTTAGGTTTTATTCAAATTTTAAAGTTGTTGAGATTTTATTATCTAAAGTTTCAGGCATACAGAATATTGATTTTAAAAAGAATTACTATAAATATTTATATATAATCAACGTAATAATTTTTTATAAAATAAAATATAGTGTAGAAGCTGATTTTAAAGGTGTACCTATTAATTCTGATTTACTTTCGGATATTATAAAGGTTCAGAATTCAAGTAAGTTTCTAAGAAATTTGCGTGATTGGAAGTTAATCGAAATCGTTGGTCAATATGTTATAGACGTTCATTCTAACTATTATGATTTATGTAAGGAATTTCGGGATGATGAATTATATATAATTTATGTTAATCGTTCAGAGTATCCTCTATTAATTGACAGGTTAAATTTTGAGGCTGAAAATTCATTAACTGGAGTTACTAAAAAGCTTCATAATATTTTATGTGATAATATTTCTTTATCTCCCGAAGGCATCGCTTATTTAGGAGAGGTCTTAAAAATACAACCGGAATATGTAAAATATAAAACCTCCAAACTGAAAAACGATATTGAATACGAGGGTGAATTTATCATGAAAGGATTTAGAATCCACAGAAATGATTTAAAGCTCTTAGATATTTATAACAAAAAGTTTGATACCGTTAGACCTATCCCCGGTAGTAGAATCTATTCAAACCTTACAAGTTTAAAAAGAGAGCATCGAAGATTTCTTTTATTTAATGGAAATCCCCTATTAATGACTGATATATCCTGTTCACAAATTTTGTTAAGTGTTGAAGTACTCTTAAAGCAATACTCAATAACTTCCGGTGTAGGCAGAAATGATATACCAGAGGATATTTTATTTTATAAAAGGCTTGCTGAAAATGGTTTGTTTTATGATTTTATGGCAGGCTTTTCAAAGCTTTGGATTACTATACCGAAAGAGAGAAGTAAATTTAAAAAGCAATTTTTTATCGATGTTTTCTTTTCCAAAGTTGCTAACTGGACTACTGATATTAAGACAGCTTTTCAACAAAGTTTTCCCACCGTTGCACAATTGATAAATGATATTAAAAAAACCGGACATGGTGAATTTGCAGTTCAACTTCAAAAGTTTGAAGCTTCTATTATTATAGATAAAGCTGCTAAAGAATTGATTAGGCAAAACAAGAAGGTTTTAACACTTCATGATGCAATTATAGCAGATAATGAAGAAACCTTAAAAATGGCTGAATCGATTATTGAACGTGAATTAATCAAACTTAAAACCCCACTAAAACCCCATTTTAAGCGTGATAACGGATTACTATTACGTGACCTATATTCTCCTAAAGAGTCCGAGACAATTATTTTTCCTCAAATGAGTATTCAGATATTGGATTTTGAATTATTTATTAAGGAATTAGGGTATCTCAGTATTGAAGAATTTAGGAGTGTAGCGTATATATTGTCGGGATTTTTTGAAGGTTTCAATTTAATTCCAATTCATCACCGGGATTATGCTTTCAACGTAATAAGAAGGGGAAATCCTACTGTTGTAAGGTATGAATATTTTGGTAGTGATGAGGAGGAGGAGTATGAAGATGATGAGGATGTTGATGAAGATTATGAGGGTTATGGGAATGTTGATACCAATGAGAAAAATTAGCAGACAGTCAAAAAAATTATGTTGAAGTATTTATAAGTATGAGCATAATTTTAACAGACAACGAGATTGAAAAATTTATCAAAGAAGTCACTTTACTAAAAGTAAAACATCTTAAAATTCTTGATTTACACTCTTCAAAAGAGTTTTGGTCTATAGATATTTTTAAAAATTTATTGCGGTTTAGAATATCTAAAACCTTACCGGAAATTGTGAAATTGGATTTGATAGCTATTTGGTTGAAAACGCTAAGTGTGGATAGGGAATCATATATAAGAGAAGTTTAGCTTAATTTTTGATACATCTAACACTATATCCCCATCGACATTCAGCACCATCAAGGGTTGTTAGTTTTCTGCTACTTTCAATTTTTACTCTGTTGCACTCACCATCTATTTTTGTTGAAGACCAGAATTCGGCACTTGATTGTATGTTTATCCTCTCTCCCTGACCCGTGCCGTTTCTGCTACCTAATGCCATTGCAGTAAATCCACTTGTATTACTTGCCGATTTGGAGGGATAACGCCAACCCTGTTTAGTAGTTAGTTTGTCAAAGGCTATTGTTTCCCCACCTAAATGATTAATTAAAATTTCCCATTCATCATTTGTCGGAACATGCCATCCATCAGGGGCTAAACCTCTTTCATCTCTAACCGCATAAGAATTGTAAAATTTACCAAGTTCTGGATGACTTTCCCATACATAGCACCATGCAGGTTTTCTGTTCAAGTTAGCCATATACCAATCGTAATCGCTCTTTGCTTCTTCAATATCGTCACCATTTTTAAAAGTTATTACATCAAGGTTTTTTAACATCCAGATTTGGTCTCCAATTTCAACTTCTTCATTTTCACTTTTGAGTATCGTAGTTGTAAATGAAGAAGAAATAAAAAATATAGTAAAAAAAAGTATCAAGTATTTTTTTAACATACTGGTGAGTTTAGCTGTTGGTTAATCGAAATTATTTGAGCCACTTTCCCATATCACATTCCCATTCAAATCTTTTCTATATCTTTTTAT
>CBFGOI010000044.1:0-33863 GCA_965650335.1 uncultured Pedobacter sp.
TTCAAGCAGTGTTTTTTTTCATTGTGATGAATATGTTACTTTCTTCATGACGACAGTCGCGTCATTGGTTAGATTTTTTTAGATACAAGTAACTTATTTTGACCTTAAGCGTAGACATCAGACGAATAATCTTATGATGAGTGAAAGTGGAAAAGGCGATGAATTTCTTTCATCGCAAGTGTTAATAGATATAAAAGAGGTTTCGAAACGATCGATAAAATTTATTCAATATTCGATTTATCTTTCCATCCCCATAATTTTTAGTAACCTTTTCCAAAAACTTTATTTATCAGCAGGAATGACTATTCTGTATTCCTGTATACTAGGTATCATTTGGTACTTTACACATAAAGGCTACGGAAAATATACCAAGGTTGCTATTGTGGTAACTGTCAGTCTGTTTTTCTCAGTCCTTACTGTACTCCAAGGTAAAGCGTCCGGAACGTATATGTATTTTCTACCGCTGATTTTTGTAATACCTTTTCTGGTAGAAGACAGTAAGAACTTCACAAAAAAAATGATTCTTTATTTGGCCTTTTGTGTGATTTGCTTCGTGATAACCATTTTTATTGCAGAAGATATAAGCTCATATCAATATATTCCGCCAGCGAAGCTTGAGGCCAAGTTTTACCAGAATTGCATAATTTCGATACTCCTTTGTGGTATATTTTCTTATCTGAGCGTGTTCCTGGAAAGAAAATATGCGAAGGCCATTATGGTTGAAAAACTGAGGGCGATAGAGGCACAAAACGAAGCGCAAAAAGCAAATAGCGCCAAGAGTACGTTTTTGGCTACAATGAGTCACGAGATACGAACTCCAATGAACGGAGTTATCGGAATGTCGCATCTTTTGTCGTCCACACCATTGAATAGCGAACAGGAAGAGTATGTTAACATTATCAATACAAGCGGTGAAGCTTTATTAAACCTAATTAATGATATTCTGGATTATTCCAAGATTGAATCGGGAAACCTTGAACTGGAACAGCAGGATTTTAATTTGCGGGAATGTGTTGAGGGTATTATGGATTTGTTTGCCACTAAAGCCGCAGCTCAGAAACTGGATTTAATCTATCAAATAGATTCTCGGATTCCAGTAAATATAATTGGAGATAGCCACAGATTGCGTCAGGTATTGATAAACCTGATAAATAATGCCTTGAAATTTACTCCCAAAGGTGAGGTGTTTGTTAAAATAGATTTAGAAAAGCTTGCAGAGGACGAAATTATCCTTTCTTTTAAGGTTATCGATACTGGTATCGGGATTCCGGAAGATAAAATATCCCGGTTATTTAAAGCCTTTTCGCAAGTTGATTCATCTACTACCCGCAAGTATGGGGGCACCGGATTGGGCTTGGTGATTAGCGAAAAGTTGGTAAAGCTAATGGGAGGGGTTATTGAGGTAACAAGTACTGTAGGTAAGGGGACCTGCTTTTCGTTCAATCTTACGAGCAAGATTTCTACGGTATCTAAAAAGCACTATGCATATCTTAATGCAGAGGCCAATGAGAACAAAAAAATACTGATTGTTGATGATAACCCTAATTTCCTAACCATTCTTAAAAGTCAGCTGGAGCAGTGGAAACTTATTCCAATTGCAGCGTCCTCGGCTGTTCAGGCTCTTTCTATCTTAGAAGAGCAAAAGGATTTTAGTCTTATCATAACGGATATGTTGATGCCCGGCATGGATGGAGTGCAGCTTTCCATGAAAATGAAAGAAATATTGCCGAATGTTCCGGTGATTTTGCTCAGTGCAATAGGCGATGAAAAACGATCTCAGTATTCTCACTTGTTTTCGTCGGTATTAACAAAACCTGTAAAACAAGGTCAGCTATTTAATGCAATTCAATCAGATTTGAAAGAAGGTAAGGCAAAGGATGCGCCGGAAGAGAAAAAAATTCCGCTGTTGTTATCCGAAGATTTTGCCCTGGAATATCCTTTGTCGATTTTATTGGCTGAAGATAATTTGATTAATCAAAAGCTGGCCACCCGTGTTTTAAATAAACTTGGTTATTCGGTCGATTTGGCCAATAACGGTGTCGAAGCCGTTGGGATGCTGCAGAACAAAGAGTATGATATCATATTTATGGATGTGCTTATGCCCGAAATGGATGGGCTCGAAGCCACTGGAATGATACGTTCGGGTACAAATAAGCAACCTCAGATAGTGGCTATGACCGCAAACGCTATGCCCGAAGATAGGGAAGCTTGCTTCAAAGCAGGTATGGATGATTACATATCAAAACCCATAAAACTCGAAGAGCTTATAGCCGTTTTGAAAAATACTGCTCTCATTATTAAAGAAGCAGGCAATCGAAAATAGTTTGTTTGAAGGAGATGGATGATTTCAGTTCATATCAACAAAAGCGCTTGTAAATACTAAGCGCTTTTGTTTTATACAATTATGTTTATAGATAGGTAGATGAGATATTAGTGATCTTCCAGCCTGTTTTTGAATTAGCCATATTCACCAGACTGATTTTCGAAAACTCTTTGTATTTCATGGTCACCTTAATTATTGCCTGGCTCGCACTGGATTCAAGAATGATAAAGTCGGTAGTGCAATTCTGTTCAATGTTCTTTAGTGGCTTAAATGATCTTATTATTTCTGCTTTGTTGTAGTTATATATTTTATTTGCACGGGTAAACGTGAGTTTTGCGTCGGTATCCAAAATTTCGGGCAAATCGTCGATCTTGCCATGGCTAAGGGCATCGATAAAGGTTTGTAAGGTATAGTTCAGTTGAAGTTTTTCTTCCTTAATTTCGTCAGAGGCAAATGCGCTTCCGGTTAAAACTATTAAAAATGCGGCGGTTAAAGTTTTTAGCGTTTTCATATCCGTTTTCTTTATGATTAATAATGTTGATTTTCTTTTTGTTGAGTCAAAATTAGTCAGGCAATCACATCCCTCATATCCTTATTAGGTCAGTCTATGGAAGTTTTCGGTAAACAGAGGTTTTATTCGGGTAAAGCGTCAAAGCGAGTTTTCACCGCGAACTTAATAGCCGATAGACGAGTGTTTTTTTAAAGTGATTTGTTATTTCTCCGGAAGTTCTTGTTCTTTTCCACAGTTCGAACAAAACCTGGCATCGCTGGGGTATATGGGACTGCCGCAATATTTACAGGGTTCGAGCGCAGCTTTTGATGCTCTGATCATCTCTGCCGACACAATCCCGGTAGGCACTGCAATTATTCCATAGCCAATTATCATCAAAACTGCGGCAAGAAACTGACCCAGGGGAGTATTCGGTGAGATATCTCCATATCCTACCGTTGTAATGGTTACTACTGCCCAATAAATAGACATCGGAATGCTGGAAAAGCCATTTTTTTCTCCTTCAATAACATACATAAGCGTGCCCACAATAGTAACCAATGTTAACACGGTAGCCAGGAATACAATTATTTTGTACATGCTGGCTCTAAGCGCCGCTTTTAAAACATCTCCTTCTTTAAGATAGCGGGTCAGTTTCAAAATTCTGAATACTCTTAGGAGCCTAAGGGCTCTGATTACCAGCAGATACTGGAATTTCGGGATTAACAGGCTTAGAAACCCGGGTATTATCGCAAAAAGATCTATAATACCATAAAAGCTAAATATATAATTCAGTCTTTTAGGATGACTGTATACTCTTAATATATATTCGAGGGTAAAACAAAGGGTAAAGAACCATTCGAATGCTGTAATAAGTGTGTGATATTCTTTTCTGATTGTGGCCACACTTTCAGCAAATACAAAGGCAATGCTTAGCAAAATGAGCCATAGCAACACGATGTCGAACTTTCTTCCGGCAGGGGTGTCAGAATGAAAAATGACTGAATATAGTTTCTTGCGTTTACTTTTTGATGGCACCAGAACTAAACAACCCAGGCAATTCAATAGTTTTTTTAAAGTATGTTGATGCTGTTAAAATACTTTGAATGAAGATGATTAGGCTCGGCAGCAGGAAATGTATGTATATTGAGTGCATAGTATCTTTAAAATGAAAGTATATTTCCTGAGTGGATTAGGTGCTGATAAACGAGCGTATAAAAGAATTTCTCTTCCCTCCGGTTTTGAGGTCTTCCATATTGAATGGAAGCCGGTTAGGGGGGATGAGTCGATACAGGAATATGCTCAATACCTTTCGGAAGAAATAGATACCAGCGAGCCGTTTATTTTAGCGGGCTTGTCTTTTGGTGGGATAATGGCGATAGAAGTCAGCAAAATTGTTAAACCTGTTAAGCTTATTGTCTTTTCAACAGTGCGGACAAAAAGCGAGTTGCCTCTGCTTTACCGCTTTGCTGGAAAACTTCGCTTATACAAACTCTTACCTTACAAGCTTTTTTCGCTCAGTCTTCCGTTTCTGTACTGGTTTTTTGGGCCTCTGGATAAAGAGGGCAGGGTGCTCATCTCAGAATTTTTACATCAAACCGATCCTGTAATGTTAAGTTGGGCCTTTAAGCAGATAAGCAAATGGGAGAATATAGAAGATCTGACAGAAAGCATTCATATTCACGGAAGCAGAGACAGGGTATTTCCCGTTGGTTTATGTAAGCCTGAATACACGATAAAAGGTGGTGGACATTTGTGTGTTTTTACTCATGCTGCGGAGATGAATTTGATTCTGAGGGAAATCTTGCTGCCTAATTTATTCAACTGAAGATATATTACCGGGATGCTATTGTTTATTATGTATCTTTAGAAAATAGCCGATTATGGTATTATTTTCTACAAAAAACCTGTATTACAAAGATTATCAATGGACTCAGTTTTCAAATTGGGATTCCAGGATATCGGGCAAACCTGATAGTACGGTGTTTAATCCTAAAGAGGGAAATGAAGTGGTTTATTTGATCAACAAGCTCATGGTATTGTGGGATTATCGTTTCTCTCATACAGGCAATAAAATGGAGAAACTTATTCATGATAGTTTGCCAGCCGAAATAAAAAGTCAGCAAGCGGTTAGCGAATGGATTAAGAGTAATCTCAAGTTTTAGACACTCTTAAAGCAGCATTTGCTTTATTTACCAAATAACGTCTTCGCCAGAAGCATTTAATATAGAAACAAAATCCGGTAAGTTTCTGTTATATTTTCATCTACTTATAATGGGAAACATGCTTTTTAAAACATTTTAAAATCTGTCTATGGTTTAAATTTACCTGTATCACAATATCTTTTTGAGCATTACTCATTATAACGCTGTAGAGAATATTCACAAATATTATCTCAGGTTATATGAAAATTATTTTTTGTGTATTTATCCTAATACCATTTATTGCCAGATCGCAAGCCGTGCAGATAGAATCATTTATCGGAATTAAGTTTGGTGCAACAAAAAATGATGCGTTGCTAACTGCTCAAAGTCGTGGCGCTCTGCTTAGTTCAATGGACCAGCAGGAAGAACTGGTTTTTCTATCGGGTTTAAAGTTCGCAGGAATTGAGAGCAAGCAGGCCTACCTAAAATTTGTCAACAATCAATTTTTTGAGGGAACAGTAGAATTCGAAGTCGATAGCTCAGATTTTGTCCAGCTTTTTAATACAATTAAGCTTCAGCTGATAAATAGTTATGGTTATGGAAAAGATTATTCGTGGTTTGATAGTCCATATTATTGGGGCGACGGAAATGAGTTTTTAGCTATTTTAAATCGAAAAGGAAAGCTTTGCCATGCATGGGGGAACACGAAGCAAATCACTTCGGCGGATTTTATCGTAATGGAAGTTTGTGCAGACCGGGTTTTAAGAGTGGTTTTTCAAAGTCACAATTTTGCATCTATGGCCGCAAGGAGATCTTTGCAGATTAGTTCGGCGAATTAATCCCCCTGACTGTTAGCCTGCCTTGGGTGGTCCGAAATCGTTTTCGTAGAAAGTCTACAATTAATCATTTAAAACAAGGTTTTTTTTCCAAATTTGCTTGCAAGAACCACATTATAAAAAAGAATTATGTCATTAGAATTTTCAGGAAAAGTCGCGGTAATTACAGGTGGCAGTGGAGTATTGGGCTCGGCTATGGCGATTGCTCTATCACGGGCAGGTGCAAAAGTTGCTATCCTGGGTAAAACAGCCGAAAAGGTTGAGAAAGTTGCCAGCGAAATAACACAGAGCGGAGGAGAAGCGATTGGTTTTGCCTGTAATGTTCTCGAGGTTGAAAGTCTGAAAGCAGCTCATCAGAAAGTATTGGAAACTTTCGGTCCCTGCGATATTTTGATTAATGGTGCGGGAGGAAATCACCCTCTGGGTACAACCGCTAAAACACATTTATTTCCGGATGATCTTGAAGACACTACTGGCTTAAAAACCTTTTTCGACTTAGATCCGGAAGGAATAAAATTTGTATTCGACCTTAACTTTATCGGTACTTTATTGCCTACCCAGATATTTGCAAAAGATATGGTAGCAAATGGTGGATCGATAATCAATATTTCTTCCATGAATGCATTCCGCCCGCTTACTAAGATTCCGGCCTACAGTGGGGCGAAGGCTGCCGTTTCTAATTTTACTCAATGGTTGGCTGTGCATTTTTCTAAGGTTAATATCCGCGTAAACGCTATTGCGCCCGGTTTTTTTCTGACCGATCAAAACCGCACACTGCTTACAAATGCCGATGGTAGTTTAACTGATCGTGGAAACACAATTATTTCTCATACTCCAATGTCGCGGTTTGGTACTCCGGATGATTTAACCGGAACTTTGTTGTGGCTGTGTGGCAGTGGTTCATCGTTTGTTACCGGAGTCGTAATTCCAGTTGACGGAGGATTTAGCGCATTTAGCGGGGTTTAATTATTTATCTTTATATAAAAAGTAATGAGCTTAGAGCAAACCTGGAGATGGTATGGACCTAAAGATCCTGTTTCCTTATCTGATATTAAACAGGCCGGCGCTACCGGTATTGTAACTGCTTTGCACCATATTGCCAATGGGCAGGTATGGACAAAAGACGAGATTTTAAAACGTAAATCCGAAATAGAGAATGCCGGTTTAACCTGGTCGGTGGTAGAGAGTGTCCCTGTGCATGAAGATATTAAAAAACGTAAAGGGAATTATCAGCTATATATTGATAATTACAAAGAATCTCTTAAAAATTTAGGCGCCTGTGGTATCGATATTGTATGCTATAACTTTATGCCTGATATAGAATGGACCCCCACAAACCTGGACTACCGCATGCCCGACGGTTCAACAGCTTTACGTTTCGAAGCAGCAGCTTTTGCCGCTTTTGAACTGTACATTTTGAAAAGACCTGGTGCTGAAAAAAACTATACCGAAGAGCAAAAACAGAAAGCAAAAACTTTTATTGAAAATGTTTCGGAATCCGACAAGCAATTATTGGTAAAAAACATCATAGCGGGACTCCCAGGTTCTGAAGAAGGGTACACGCTTGAAGAATTTCTTAAGGTGTTAGCAGATTACGATAATATCGGTCCTCAAGAGCTTAAAGCAAACTTATTTAAATTCATAGAAGAGATCATTCCAGCTGCAGAACAAGCTGGTGTATTGCTATGCATTCATCCCGACGATCCACCTTTTCCTATTCTTGGTCTGCCAAGGGTCTTGAGTACCGAAGCAGATGTAAACGACCTTTTTGCTGCAGTTCCATCTCATAATAATGGTTTAACCTTTTGTACCGGATCTTTCGGTGTTAGAAGTGATAATGATTTGGCGGGAATGGTTCAGCGTCTTGGCGATAGGATACACTTTATTCATTTGCGCAGTACCCGTCGTGATGCCGAAGGTAATTTTCACGAAGCTGATCATTTGGACGGAGATGTGGATATGTATGCAGTGATGAAGGCTTTGGTTGAAGAGCAAAAGAAACGCGTTAAAGCCGGACGAAAAGATCTGAGAATGCCTTTTCGGCCCGATCATGGACACAAAATGCTCGACGATTTGAACAAGAAAACCAATCCCGGTTATTCCGCAATCGGGAGACTAAGAGGCCTAGCTGAGTTACGCGGTTTGGAATTAGGAATTTTGAGAAGTATCTCTGAGTAAATTATAAGAGCGGTTCTGTATTGTTAAATTACAGACCGTTCTTTTTGATCTTAAATTCGGAGAGCGCTGTGTTTACTTTCGTTCAGAGCAGCCGTCGATCTTCTTTTTACCAATGATGAAGATAATGTTATCGTTTTATTCTCTAAGGCTGCATTCTTATCATTTAAAACTTCGAACAATTCTTTAGCCGCCGCCATACCAATATTGAAAGCTGGCTGCACAATTGCGCTGAGAGGTGGATTAAGCAACGACGCCATTTTGGAGTTGGAAAAACCTATTACCTTTATATCTTCAGGTATTCTCAAATGTAAATCCGCGCAAACTTCATAGCATATTAAGGCTAATTGTTCAATCGAAGCAAATATTCCGTCGGGTCTGTTATCAGATTCTAATAACTTTTTAATCATTAAATAGCTCTCATTATGATTGGATGAACAATTTAAAATATATTCATCATTAGGGTCGATGTCGCTGTTTCGCAATGCTTCTAAGTATCCGTTCAATCGATGAATACTAATAGATAATGCGTTTGTATAGCCCAAATAGCAAATTTTCGTACACCCATGCTCGATTAAATGTTTACTTGCCAGGTATCCACTCTCGAAGTCGTTGGTGGTAACTTTAACTGTCGATGCTTGTTCACAAATTCTGTCGAAAAACACTGTAGGAATGCTGTTTTCAAGTAATTTATGAATATGATTGATCTTGGTGGTATCGCCGGAGAGCGACATGATAACTCCATCTACTCTTCCGCTTAAGAGGTTACTTACAAAATCAATCTCTTTATTTATATTTTCATGGGTAATATAAATCAGTACGTGATAGCCATTTTGTTGTGCAATTTCTTCAATACCGTTTATTACCAGCGCGAAAAAGTTGTTTTCGATTTCCGGAATGATGATAGCAACGGTATTGCTGTTTCGTTTTCTTAAGCTCTGGGCGTAGGGATTTGGGTGATAATTTAGCTTTTCTGCAAGTGATAATACTTTCTGTTTAGTGCTTTGACTAATTTCATGACTGTCGCTCAAGGCTCTTGAGACCGTCGATACTGACAAGCATAGTTCATTTGCAAGCCTTTTAAGATTAATTTGCCCCATACTGCAAAAATATATGAAACTTTACACTAAAAGCATGATCTTCATCTTTACCGGGTAAGTATAAAAGCGATGTTACATTCCGACTGTACGTTAATAGAAATAATGTCCCTTTTATGATGGGTGCGAAAAGGCTTTTTAATCCTTGAATGATATGATAAAAGTTGCTCCTTCATTAACATTACTTTCGACGGATATACTACCACCCATACTGGTAATATGATTATAAACCAGGTATAAACCAATGCCTTTGCTGTCGGTGTGATTATGGAATTTTTGGTTCAGTCCAAAGATTTTACCTTTCACCTTTTCCATATCGAATCCCTGGCCCTCATCCGAATAAATCAGCTGAATAATGTCATTTATTTTCCTGGAATGAATTGAAATCACTGGCGGATAGCCCGGCCTGGCGTATTTTATAGAATTTGAAATCAAATTCAAGAATACGCTCTCCATGTAGGTTTTATTGAATTTAACTATTTCAGCTTCGGTAAAATCTGAATTGATTACCGCTTTAGAACTCTGTAATAATGAAGTCAAAGATTGAATCACCTCGGTCAACGAATCATTTAGATACACATCCTCATTCTCAATTTTTAGATAACTTTTCTGATTCAAAATCTCCACGTAATTATTTAAAGTTTCTTTTAAACCTTTGGTGGCTAGTTTTAATATATCGATGAATTCAAGTGTTTCTTCATCTTTAATCTTAGAAACATCTAACAGATCGAATACTGCAAGTAAATTATTAACAGGTGATCTTAAATCATGGGATGTGGTATATGTTAAAAGCTTTAGATCGGTATTTACTTTAGTGAGGTTTTCAATAATTATGTTCCTGTCTTCGTCTAATTTCTTTTTGTGGGTAATATTTTTGGCTATCGCATAGACCATTTCATCATCATTTACCGGTATAGAGGTCCATGCCAGCCAAACAATTTCTCCTGATTTTGTAACATATCGGTTTTCGAAATTTATAAGGGGCGTATTGCTTAAAAGAAGATCACGATGCTGCGCCGTTATATTCCTGTCTTCGAAATGGATAAATTCGTGAATAGGTTTTGAATATAATTCTTCATTGGTATAGCCCAGGAGTTTCGAAACCGCTGGATTGATACGTTTAAAATAGCCATCAAATCCTGCAATACACAGCAGATCAGCAGATACTTCAAAAAATAATTCGAAATTTAAAACATCTTTTAAGTTATTTCCCTTCATCCATCATTCTTTTGCTTCCCCCCTTAAATAAACCATGAAGAGTTGACACGATCTATTTTTAAGGTCGGGTTGTAAGAAGTCTGAATGTAAGTAAAAAAATGGGTTTTTACATATATTTCATCGCTTCGTACCCAAGCAGCCTTCTCCACAAAGCAATCTGGCCTATACAATTCGCTTCACGATAAATAATAAAAGTAATCAGATCATAATAGGTCATCTTCATTTCTGGCATCATCTCAAAACTGGCATCGAGTTTTTGGGCGCTAGTTGTAATCAATGCTTCTCTTAAAACAGGAGAAATGATTTCCCAATCGTTTAAAAAAGTTTGTAAAGAAGGGTAAGTTAGCCCATCCTGAATTCCTTTATTATTCCTAAAAAGCTCTTCGGCCGATTGTTTTAGATTAAGACCCAATGCATGACCCAATTCAAACCTTTGTTGTACAAGGCTGCCGGTAAGCCATGCAATATGGTTGGCTTTTGTGTTCAGTCGATTATGCGCATCGGTATCAGAAACTCCCTCCAGTGCGTTTTTGAAATATTTTGTATGCATATCATACAGGATGATCAGAGAATACATTCTACTGTCATTTACGGATAATGTCTTCATGGCAATTCTGATTTTTTATATCAAACCTAGCTTTTTTAAAATATAAATAAAGGTGTAAATGCGGCATTAATAGGGCGTTTAGCGACAATGTATCCGTTGTTGGATAATAAGTATCCTCAATAGTTGAGCCGTAAATACAGGTTTAATTTCTTTAATCAAATTCGGAAATTAGTTCTTTAAGCGCCTATACAGGAAAAAAGGGATAATTTTTCTGACATTTGAATCCTATACTACATTGATGGAGTTTTATTTAACAGCCTTAATACAAGCCCTCTGTTTTTCTGCCTTGGCCCTGGGGATTTATATTTCTATGAAAATCTTCAACATACCCGATATCACTACGGACGGTAGCTTTACTTTGGGAGGGGTAATCACCGCAGTATTATTGGTCAGAGAAGTCCCGGCGGTATTTGCCCTTCCCTTGGTGATGATGGTAGGGGCGCTTACGGGCGCACTAACCGGATTAATTCATACGAAACTTAGAATAAATCCGCTTTTAGCGGGAATTCTGGTGATGACAGCCCTCTATTCTGTTAACCTTTCGGTGATGGGCCGTTCGAATATTCCCTTATTAAGTTTTTCAACAATCTTTAGTTCATGGATGTTGGTTGAGGATCTTAATCAAAATACATTTATTATCCTGCTAATAATAGTGACGATTCTTACTTTGCTTATCGGATATATCCTTAAAACAGATTTCGGAATTGCCATGCGTGCAACCGGAAACAGTGAAACAATGATCAGAGCCCTGGGCGTTAACACCGATAGAATGAAGATCATTGGTTTAGCTCTGGCTAATTGTCTTACGGCAACCAGCGGATACTTGATTACTCAATTTCAAGGTTTCGCAGATATTAATATGGGTATTGGGATTGTAATTGTGGGATTAGGTTCTGTGATAATAGGAGAGACGCTAATCCATTGGTTAAAGGCCAAATCAGTTTTTGTTAGCCTAATTTTGGTAATTGTCGGAGCGTTCGTTTTTCAATTAGTACTGGCGTTTACCCTGAGTATTGGTATTGATGCTAATCTTTTAAAGTTGGTAACGGCAATGTTTGTGCTATTAATAGTAAGTCTTCCCAGAATTTTAGCGTTCAAGATTAGTTAAATGTTGAAAGTATATACAAGTTCTGATTTTAAGCAATTACAGTAAAAATGATCCAACTATCCAACTTGCATAAAACTTTTTATCCCGGAAAATTAAATGAGGTGAAAGCTTTGCGGAACATAAATCTAACAGTTTCGGCCGGCGAATTTTTAGTCATTGTTGGAGCAAATGGTTCAGGAAAATCCACTCTCTTAAATAGTATTGCAGGCAGCATTCTTCCAAGTTCTGGCGATATCGTGATTGATACAAATACAGTAACCAAATTTGCAGAACATCAGCGGAGTAAATGGATTGCACGTGTGTTTCAAAACCCTCTAAGCGGCACCGCACCTGATTTAAGCATTTTAGAAAATTTCAGACTGGCGAGTATAAGAACCAGCAGAAAAAGCTTAAAAATCGGAATTAACGATGCTTTTAAAAATACAGTCAGGTCTCAAATCTCTTTGCTTGGAATGGCTTTGGAGAATAAGATTGCGCAACCTATGGGTACTTTATCCGGTGGCCAGCGTCAGGCTTTAACCTTGCTGATGGCCGTTATGGATGATGTGAAGATTTTACTATTAGACGAACCAACTGCAGCCCTCGACCCGCGTTCTGCGGAAATTGTGATGCAAACTGCAGATAAACTTATAGCAGATTATAAGTTAAGCACAATTTTGATTACCCATAATATGAAGGAAGCGTTTAATTACGGAAACCGGATTATTCAAATGGCCGAAGGTAGAATAGTGCGGGATCTGGATAAGAATGAGAAAAGTAAATTAAGCCATACAGACCTTTATGAATGGTTCATGTAGCGGATTAAGTGTATAAACCTGATGCGATTTTATTTGAGCATCTGGTTTATACACAATCGATTGTTGATTGTCAAAGCCAAAACAATTTTATCTTCTTCCCATCATGCCTTGCAAGTCCGCATAAGAAATTTCTTCATATTCTTTTCCCGCCGAAAATGAGCCCGCCGGAACTTTTTCTTCCTTAATACTTTTCACCACCGCTTTAATTGTCATTCCCTGTTGGTAGGTCGTAAACTCTAAAGGAAAGCCATAACTTTTATCAAAGTACTGAGTAAACGAGTTGGCAGGTATTTCTATATCCTTGGTGAAATATGCTTCGTTAACCTTGCCGCTTTTTTCGGTAACAGTATATTTCTTACCTGTATAAGACGCCACCGTTTTTGTTTCAGCCTCTTCTTTAAAAGCTAGTGCGGGGAAGCTTTCTTTCATA
The DNA here is from genome assembly GCA_965650335.1 of uncultured Pedobacter sp. GTDB lineage: Bacteria > Bacteroidota > Bacteroidia > Sphingobacteriales > Sphingobacteriaceae > Paradesertivirga. Next base: position 13,226 of record CBFGOI010000044.1, read on the forward strand.
GTTTCCATGTCATCCGGTGTAAACCGAACCGAATATTTTTTCGCCATCATTGGAATGTCGAGCAGTAAACGCTGAAATTCCGTTTTTGGGTTCATGATGAAAGTGGTTGTGGCCATGGCGGTCTTATTTTGAGCTGAAGTGGAATCTCCTTTAAAATAAACAGTTATCTCATTTGGAAACATCGCTTTCATCTGTTGCATATTCGGTGGTAAATCATACTTTACCTGATAGGTGATGCTTCCTTCGTTAATTTTTTTTTGTGCGAAACCCAAGGTTGCCATGAGTGCAAAAGAGGCGCTTAATAATATTTTTTTCATGTTTTGAATCTAATGTTGATCGATGCTTTATTCCTAAATGTAACGCTCAAAATGCAAAATATTTCATTTTAATTTAAAAATTTATACTTTCATGGTATGAAGCGTTTCTACCTAAGTGCTTTGTACTTGCTTTTTAGCTCTGCAAAACCATTATATTCTCAGGAAATTAATTTAGGGCCCCGACTTACAGCTATTGGAAATGTAGCTGTCGCGCTGGCCGACGTCTGGAGTCTTCAGTCTAACCAGGCCGGAATAGCAGGGTTGAAAAATCCAACAGCTTCGGCTTCCTATCGAAATAGTTTTTTAAATCCAGAGCTGAGTACGCAGTCTGCAGTGATAGCTTATCCTTTAGGGCGAAACGTGCTTGGATTAAGTTTGCAGAATTATGGGTTTTCCGCATACAATGAGCAAAAGATGGGTTTTAGCTATGCCAAACGCTTTGGGAAGTCTGTTTCTGCATCACTTAATTTTAACCTGCACCAGGTGAAAATCGCACAATATGGAAGTGCCAGAGCCTATTCTGTAGAAGCTGGACTGCAGTATATGGTTGACGAAAAATTAGTCTTCGGCACACATATTTCTAATCCGAACAGAAATGGGTTTAATCCGGAAGTCGGCGCCTTTATACCCGTAAGTTTAGAGTTTGGAGCATCTTATAAGCTTTCTGATAAGGTTTTACTGAATAGCGGCATTGTAAACACACTTAATTCGACCACTGATTTTAGATGCGGTCTGGAGTATTCGGTGATTAACTGGCTTGCTTTCCGTGGGGGATTGGCGATGAATCCCTTTCGTCAGTTTGCCGGATTTGGATATAAATTACAAGATATAAAAATTGATGCAGCTGCCTCTTCGCATCCCGATCTCGGTTTCTCGCCTCAAATAGCACTCAGTTATGAATTTTAGGCTTGGTACAGTGACGTGTATTTTAGTGTTCTCCACGTTGATTGTACGATCTCAAACACCGGTAGATCCGCTTATAGAGCAGCTTATAGAATCCATTGCTGAAAGCAGCCCTGATGATTTCGATTATTCTGAACTCGTGGAGCGATTAACTTATTATTCAAAACATCCCTTTAATATTAATAAAGTCACTGCAGAACAGTTGCAGGAACTGGTTTTCCTGTCGCCGGTACAGATCAACGCCTTTTTAAATCACCGAAAAATAAACGGTCAATTTATAGAGCTTTTCGAGTTGCAAGCCATCGATGGCTTAGATGCGGAAACACTAAAATTATTTCTTCCTTTTTGTAGCTTAAGTGAGGTCAATCCTCTGGAAAATATAGGATTAAAAAGCTTATTAACTAAAGGCACAAATGAGGTGATGCTTACCTATGGACAGGTTCTTCAAAAGAAAAAAGGATTTATGATGCCTGAAAATTCTGACAATTCACATTATATTGGAGGTTCCGGGCGATTCTTAAGTCGGTATCGCTATCATTTCGGACAATCACTTTCGGCATCCTTAACTATGGAAAAAGATGCAGGTGAATCATTCTTTTCAAAAAATCAGGCTCGAGGTTTTGATTTTTATTCCGGCAACATCAGTTATAAAAGCTCGACTCGCTTAAAGAAGCTTGTTTTAGGCGACTATTCCCTGCAGTTCGGCCAGGGATTGACCATGTGGTCTGGTTTAAGCTTCGGAAAAGGAGCAGCTGTGGCAACAATTACCAAAAATAATATCGGCTTAAAGCCTTATACATCTACCAATGAATTGCTTTTTTTAAGAGGCTTAGCTGGTACTATGAGCCTGGGGAAGATCGATGTCACACCCTTTATTTCTTACCGCTTTGTCGATGGTGGTTTGGAAGCAGCCGACAGTTTGGAAGAAATAAAATCGATTAATACTGCAGGTTTTCATCGAACCCAGACCGAGATAGATAATAGAAATACTATTAAACAACTACTTTATGGCGTGAATGCGCAGTATTCAAGTCGTGGCTTGCGACTAGGGGCAACAGCTTACCAAACTAATTTTAACAGACCTTTTGGAGAAGGAAAACTTCCATACAATGCAAAGCGGTTTTCTGGCGACAAGCTGGATAATTTGGGTGCCTATTATAATTACAACTTTCATAATCTGTACTTTTTCGGAGAAGTTGCTCACAGTTTAAATACTGGCTACGCTTTCATAAACGGGGTAATAAGCTCCCTTAGTCCTAAAGTTTCATTAATTCTTTTTCACCGCGATTATCAGGCAAATTATCATTCATTCTTCAACCAAGCTGTTTCTGAGGGGACTAACGCTGTGAACGAAAAAGGCTTTTATTCAGGATTAGTAATAACACCCAGCCGAAAAGCTGAATTAAATATTTATGCTGACTTTTTTAAATTTCCATGGCTGAGATACCGGGTTGATGCACCTTCATCCGGCTACGAGATACTTTCTCAATTCTCTTACTCCCCTTCAAAAAGGCTCAAAGCAATTTTACGCTATAAAGTCGAAAGCAAGGAAGAAAACGATTCTCAGGATAATACAATGAATTATCTCACGGAAGTGCTTAAGCAAAATTATCGGTTCGAGGTCAATTACAAAATATCTGACGATTTTCAATTGCGAAACCGAATTGAAGCTACTGCTTACAAAAAAGAGGATAACTCAGAGCAGGGCTTTTTGATGTATCAGGATGTGATTTATCATCCGATGTTATCGAAAATATCAGGTAATTGCAGGTTTGCCATTTTTAATACTCCTGGCTTTAATTCTCGCCTGTATGCGTTTGAAAACGATGTGTTATACAGTTATTCAGTACCTGCATATCAAAATAAGGGTTTGCGGTTTTACCTGAATGCCAGGTTTAAAGTCAATCGAACTGCTGACGTATGGCTTAAATATGCAACAACTTATTATGCCGATGTGGAAAAAATCGGATCGGGGCTTGAGGAAATTGAAGGCAATAAAAAGTCTGAAATAAAACTTCAACTAAGATGTCAATTTTGATGGAGGCTATTCAAAAAGGTGAGTTAGTTTTCGTAAGGTTATTGCTACCGCTTATTATAGGGATCGTGGCAGGGTTCTTTTTGCCTCCTTCGCCTCTCTTATACCAGTTCGCTTTAGGCCTTTCCATTTTTCTCCTGATATATTTATGGATTTCAGTTGCATTCTATAATAGGTTTAAAATCTATTATACCCGTTGGAAACCTGGTTTTGCGGTGAAATTATCTTTGGTAACTGTTGGAATAGCCTTAACCCTTTTTAAAAGCGAAAAACTAAATAATACTCATTTCTCAAAATTCGAGAATGATGCCCTGGTCGTCACTATTAATTCCGAACCAAAGCTCACAGGCGACATCCTGAGATTTACCGCGGAAGTGGAGCAAGGATTGATCGCGGATAAATTTCGCCCGCAAAGTGGTTTTTTATCAATCGCTTTAAAACTGAAAAACGAGAAGCATTTTTTTGAGTATGGCAACGAATTGTTAATCACTGGATTGTACACCGAGGTTGATCCTCCATTTAATCCCTTTGAATTTGATTACAAGCAATTTTTAAAGTATCACGAAATCTATCATCAGGCGTTTATTAATGAATCGCAGATACGCGTTCTATCCAGAGATAAAGGCAACTGGATTGTTAATTACGCGCTGCACTTGCGACGATCCTTAGTTCTTAAAATCGATCATTACATCAGTGATAAGGAAGCTGCATCGGTTGCATCCACGCTAATTTTAGGATACAAAGCAGAATTAAGTCGCGAAGTATTAAGCGCCTATTCAAAAACCGGAACCATGCATGTGCTCTCGGTATCGGGCATGCACGTTGGTATTGTTTTTTTTATCCTGAGCAAAATACTTTGGTTTATGAGCCGGACTAAGAACTTAAGAATCTTGCGAGCGGTAATGATCATAAGTTTGATATGGTTTTACGCCTTAATAACAGGCTTTTCACCTTCCGTTTGCCGGGCTGCATTAATGTTAAGTTTTTACGTGCTCGGCAAGGCAGTAAACAGGAGCAGTAATTCATACAATCTAGTGGCAATGTCGGCTGTGTTTTTGCTGTTGTACAATCCTTATTTTTTATTTGATGTAGGATTTCAGCTGTCTTATCTGGCGGTTCTGGGTTTAATCTATTTCTATCCGAAGATCTATAACTTGTTTTATGTGAAAAATTGGCTGCTTGATAAAATATGGGGATATCTCGCTCTATCCTTTGCGGCACAATTGGCAACATTTCCTTTGGGAATGTATTATTTTCATCAATTCCCGGTTTACTTCCTTTTAAGCAATTTGTTTATCGTAATCCCGGTTATCGTTATAATGTACCTGGGGATATTATTTCTTTTTGTTCCCTGGGATGTCGTCCTACGGCCGGCAGGATTAATGTTAAATCAAGGAATAACTTTTATGAACAAAGGCTTGTTCTTTATTGAGAATTTGCCTCAAGCAACTTACTCTAGTTATTTTGGCTTTGAGTATTACCTGCTGATCTATTTGATAATCTCTGGCCTGATGCTTTCAGTTCAGAATAAAAGTAAACCAATGCTTTACGCCAGCTTGGCGATTATCTGTATTTTTCTTTCCTATCAATCAGCGCATGCTATTGCAGCGTCTCAACAGAATTGCATCACGTTTTACAGCTTAAGAAAAAATACAGCTTTTAGCTTTTTTAACGGAGAAAACGCTTTTGTGTATTCCGATTTAGATAGTGCTGATAAAACGCTCGCTTACTCTGTACACTCATTTGTTCAGGCAAATTCTGGGCAATCGTACTATTTTAAACTAAATCATCAGTCGGATAATATGGTATTTTCGGATGGCAATTTCTTTAAGTTTAAAGGTTGGAAACTCCTGGTCTGGGATAAGGGAATGAGCGACAAAATATATAATAACAAGGTGCGGGTAAACGCTTTGCTTTTGTCTGGAAATCCCAAAATAGAAATAATTGATCTTCTAAAAGTGGTCGAGTTCGATAAATTGTTGATCGATGGAAGCAATCCGGACTATAAAATCAAAAAATGGGTCACGGAGAGTAAAAATCTGTCGCTTAATTTCTATGTGTTGAAGAAAAACCCGGCGTATATTATATCTTTAAATCACTGATTCAAATTATGGCACAATTTATTTTAATTGAAATTGAAAACCGAATTGCCAGTATAAGTCTAAATCGACCTGAGAAACATAATGCTCTTAATCCTCAACTTATAAATGAGTTAATTTCTGCGATTAAAAACGCAGGATCAAATCCCGATGTTAAGGTTATTATACTTAAGAGTTCGTCGACTGCTTTTTGTACAGGTGCAGATCTTTCGTATTTAAAGCAATTGCAAAGCAATACGTATCAGCAAAATCTGGAAGACTCTCAATTCTTAAAGCTATTATTTTCAACTATATACAATGTTGAAAAATTAATTATAGCACAGGTTGAAGGAAATGCAATAGCAGGTGGTTGTGGTCTGGTCTCAGTCTGCGATATCGTATTTGCGGTTCCGGAGGCATTGTTCGGGTATACAGAGGTTAAAATTGGGTTTGTTCCGGCTTTAGTAGCCACTTTCCTGATCAGAAAAATAGGAGAGGGCCGCAGTCGCGAAATGCTATTAAGCGGCGAATTGATTTCAGCTACTACCGCGTATCAATATGGCCTGGTAAATTTTATTGAAGAAAAGGGAAATATCGCCGCTGTGGTTCAGTCTTACGCAGAAAAGATGGTACTAAACACATCTTCGCAATCGATAAAAACAACCAAAGGCTTGTTGTCAAAAATTCAATCTATGGAAATTGTAGAAGGATTAAACCTGGCCTCGAAAATCAATGCTCAAGCGCGACTAACAGAAGATTTTAGAAAGGGAATAGACGCATTCCTTAATAAAAAACATCTTGAATGGTGAATTACCCAACAATCTTTATATCGACTTGTTAGCAAACTATGTCTGAACATCAGCCTAAAAGTGCTTTTGAATTATTTTTAATCGGAGATACAGGTGATATTTCTCTCACACGGCCCGATCTTGTATTACAAACTCTTGCCGCTCATTTTCAAGAAGGTCAAGCTTCAGGGGTAATTTTCTTAGGTGATAATATTTATCCCCGGGGTATGCCTCCAATAAGCAATATTTTGCGTAAAAATGCTGAGGGGACCTTAAAACAGCACTATGAAGTACTAAAAAACTATCAGGGTAAATTGATTTTTATTGCAGGTAATCATGATTGGAACAAGGGCAGGATTGACGGATACGATTATATAATTCGGCAAGAGCAATATCTGAAAGCGCTCTTTGGCGAAAGAGAAGTCTTTCTTCCTGCTAATGGATGTCCAGGACCGGTCGAAATAGATTTAAATGAACATCTTACTGTTGTCGCAATTGATACTCAATGGTGGATGCAGAAAGGATTGCGCCCCATTGGGAAGCAATATGGCTGCAATGTTTCAACCGAAGAGGAATTCTTTGATAAGCTTGTTGAAGTACTTGACAAAAATCAACATAAACATATTTTAGTTGCAGGCCATCATCCGGTTTATAGTTACGCAATTCATGGAGGAAAATTTAAGCTAAAGCATCACCTTTTTCCCTTAACCCTGTATGATGAGAATGCCTGGATACCCTTACCGGGAATAGGATCTTTGCTGCCTCTTTACCGTAAATTCCTGGGCGCACGTGAAGATATAGCGCACCCTCGTTACCGTCGTTTACGAAAGAAGCTTAAAGAAATACTTGCGAAATATCCAGGCTTGATTTATGCCGCGGGACACGAGCATAACCTGCAGTATATCTGTAAAAATCACAACCATTTTATTGTTAGCGGATCAGGATCTAAGGTGAAGTATGTGGTTCAGAGCGGAAAGTATTTGCGATATGGGATTAAAGCCAAAGGTTTTTTTAAACTTCGTTTCGAAACAGACGGATCGGTTTACTTATCGACTTGGATAGCTGATACATCAAGGCGTTTACCTCAAGGGAAACTTGTATATGAGGAACAAATAATTTAGAGCCATTATGCTTTGTCTTCCCCTCATTTGCTTGTCTGTATTCTTCAGATCCTTTCCCATACTACATCGGTAAACCAGTTCTTTGAATCGAAAAGCTCGGTTATAGGATTAAATCCTGATTTCTTTGCAAGCGTACCAATTTCCTTTACCGTGTACTTGTGAGAAGTTTCCATGAAGATATATTCGTTTTCGTCAAAATGGACTTCTATACCCTCGATTGTAGCTGTTTGCTCTTTTAAACTGAAGAGATAGCTTTTGCAGGCACCCGACTCGGGATCATAGCTCTCATAATGCTCGAATTGGTTAATATCTATATCAGCATTCAGTTCGCGATTGATGCGGTGAAGGAGGTTTAAGTTAAACTCTCTGGTAATGCCTTCTTTATCATTATATGCATTGAAAATAGTCCAGGGGTTTTTCTTTAAATCGAACCCTATTAAAATTCTGTCGCCATTTTTCAAATGATGGTGGAGTTTCTTACAAAAGTTCAAAGCCTCATCCGGCGACATATTGCCAATATTACCTCCTAAAAACAAAATGAATTTAGGCCTTTTAGAATATAGCTTAGCCTCTTCCAGTGCATCAAAGTAATCACCAATGATCCCTTTAATTTTCAATCCGGTGATTTTCTTAGGTAGCTCTTTTTCAATGATTTGAATTGTGTTATCTGAAATATCAATTGGGTAATAATTGAAATCAAGTTCCGCCTTTTTAAAGCATTTTAAAAGCTCGGTAGATTTTAAAGCATCGCCAGCACCAAGTTCAACCAAATCAAAACCTCCTGTAAAGCCGCGTACAAGGTCGAGCATTTCTTTACACCGGGTATTGAAAATTTCCAGTTCAGCATCAGTAAGGTAATACTGCTTTATGTTCATTATTTTTTGAAAAAGCTTATCTCCCCGTTTATCATAAAAATATTTCGCTTGCAGATGTTTCGGACTAGAACTAAGTCCTTTGATGACATCATTCTTAAAAGTTTCGAGCGTTTCAGGCTTTTTATCGTTCGTTGTAGTTTGATTCATATGTTTATTCTGCCAGACGAATACCAGTGTATTGCCAGCGTAAGGATGGGTGAAAGAAATTGCGATAGCTTGCCCTGCTGTGGCCCGGAGATGTGACTTCAGAGGCACCTCTCAGTACCATCTGATTGACCATAAATTTACCATTATATTCGCCAAGGGCACCTTCTTCTTTTTTATATCCCGGGTAGGGAAGATATGCACTTTCAGTCCATTCCCAGCGCTTGCCCCAATTGAAATTTTTCGAGGCAGCTTCCCATTCGAATTCAGTAGGAAGCCGTTTTTTTGCCCAATCTGCGTAAGCGTGGGCTTCGTAATAGTTAACGTGGCAAAGCGGCCCCTCAAGATCAAGACTCCTTAGGCCATTTAGAGTGTATTGATGCCATTCATCGTTAATATAAAACCAATATAGCGGAGCCTTTATTTGGTGCTGTTTTACCCATTCCCATCCCTCAAGGTGCCAGTATTTAAAGTTCTCATATGCGCCATCTTGCATAAACTCCAGATATTCTTTGTTAGTCACCAAAGTTGAACTGATTTTGTATTTGTTTAAAAATACTTTGTGCCGGTCGGACTCATTGTCGAAAGAAAAGCCATCACCCTCAAATCCTACTTCGTAAATACCTTCCGGGATTTCAATCATGCGAGAGGTTTCAATGGTACTCAATGTCGAACGTTCCTGCTCATGGTATGCCGGGAAGAGTGGATTGTGACCAAGAATGTATTTGATGTCGGTATATAAAAGTTCCTGATGCTGCTGTTCATGATTTAAGCCCAACAAAATCAGTTCAGAGAGTTTAGCGCTTAGCTTTTCATTCTGCAAAAGGATCCGCATGTGTTCGTCTACATGCCGGCGGTATTGATAAATATCATCCACAGCCGGACGGCTTAAATTACCTCTGTCCGTTCGTATTACTCTGTTTCCAATCGTTTCATAATAACTGTTAAATACAAAGTTATAGTTTATGTCAAATTCATTATATACTTGTAAATAAGGCTTTAATACGAATGTTTCGAAAAACCACGCAGTATGACCAAGATGCCATTTGGGTGGACTAACATCCACTATTGGCTGCACAACGTAGTCCTCTGTTTTTAACGGCGAACAGATTTTTTCTGTAAGAGATCGTACTTCGTTATATTTATCTAAAAGCATAATTACAGATAATATAAAACCCCCAGGTGTTAAATTGTTTTTAGTCGCGATGATTTGACATAGGCAAATTGTGGTTTAAATGCCACTCTTTGGTGATTTGCAGGCATTTCCCGAAAGGGTTTTATACTTTTACAGGATTTCGAACTTTATGTATTAATGTTTTAACTTAAGATCTGGATATGAAATTTGGAACCAAAGCGATTCACGCAGGGCAGGAGCCCGACCCAACAACTGGTGCTGTAATGACACCGATATATCAAACTTCAACCTACTGGCAAAAATCGCCCGGAGAGCACAAAGGTTTTGAATATTCCCGCGGAACGAACCCTACCCGCAAAGCATTGGAAGATTGTTTGGCCGCCCTCGAAAATGCGAAGTTCGGTTTGGCTTTTTCAAGTGGGATGGGTGCGACGGATGCTGTTATGAAATTACTTCGCCCCGGCGACGAGGTGATAACAGGCAATGATCTGTATGGCGGATCATTTAGGATGTTTACCAAGATTTTTGCGAATTATGGGATAAAATTCCATTTTGCGAATTTCGCAATTCCGACATCTATTACACACATAATCAGTGATAAAACTAAGCTTATATGGATAGAAACTCCAACTAATCCAACCATGCAGATTGTAGATATTGCAGCAGTTGCAAAAATCGCAAAAGAGCACAATGTTTTGCTTGCGGTGGATAATACCTTCGCTTCCCCTTACCTGCAAAACCCTATCGAATTGGGCGCTGATATCGTAATGCATTCGGTGACTAAATATCTGGGCGGGCACTCAGATGTGGTTATGGGGGCTTTGATGTTAAACGATGAAGATCTATACAAACGCTTGTGGTTTATATACAATGCCTGCGGCGCAACTCCGGGTCCGATGGATAGTTTCCTTGTTCTGAGAGGCATTAAAACATTGCATCTTAGAATGAAAGCTCATTGTGAAAATGGTCGTCAGATTGCTCAATTTTTAAAAGATCACCCGGCAATTGAAAAGATTTACTGGCCCGGGTTTGAGGATCATCCAAATCATACCATCGCTAAAAGCCAAATGCGGGATTTTGGAGGGATGATTTCGTTTACTTTGAAGGACGCAGATTTAAAAAAGACATTTGAAGTGGCATCCCGCTTCAAGTTATTCACCCTCGCAGAGTCGTTGGGAGGCGTTGAGTCCTTGATTAATCATCCGGTGAGTATGACACATGCCTCCATTCCAAAAGAAGCAAGAGACGCCGTCGGCGTGACTGATAATTTACTTCGTTTAAGCGTTGGTGTAGAAGATATTGAAGATCTCCTCGACGATTTAAAACAAGCTCTCACCTTTTAACTCACCCCACAACTCACAACCCACATGATCGCGAATCTAAAAGCTTTCCTTGATTCTAGAGTCGAACAATACAATTGCATTGACTTTATTCCCAATGATCCGGTGGTGATACCTCATCAATTTTCCACCAAACAGGATATTGAGATTATGGGGTTCTTTGCTGCGATGCTGGCATGGGGGCAGCGCAAAACAATTATTAACAAGTGTAATGAACTTGCAGAAAGGATGGATAATGCGCCTTACGACTTTATAAAAAACCACAAAGAGGCGGATTTGAAAAGGATGCTCGGATTTAAACATCGAACCTTTAATGATACTGATCTTTTGTATTTTATTGAGTTCTTTAGGAATCATTACTTGAGGTATGATTCGCTTGAAACCGCATTTTTGCCAAAGCAGAATTCACCTGTTTTCCGAGAGGATTATTTGGAAGAGTTAAAAGGAGAGCACGAATTTATAGATGTGTCGTCTGCAACCTGTTATGCAGGCGAGCTATATTCAAATTCAAGAGATTCTTCTCTGGGTACTGTCGAATCCTTCCTCAATCATTTCCGGTCATATTTTTTCAGCTTGCCCGATTATCCTCAAAGAACCATTAAACACGTCAGTTCCCCGGCACAGAAATCTACCTGTAAACGCTTGAACATGTTTCTTCGGTGGATGGTTCGTAAAGATGATAAAGGTGTAGATTTTGGCATCTGGAACAAAATAAAGGCCTCGCAACTGATCTGTCCATGTGATGTTCATGTTGATCGTGTTGCAAGGAAACTAAATCTGATTTCGCGCAAGCAAACCGACTGGCAAACAGCACTTGAGCTCACAAATCGCCTTCGAGAATTTGATCCATCAGATCCTGTAAAGTATGATTTTGCCCTTTTCGGATTAGGTATTGAAGAGCGGTTCTAAAACTGCTAACAGAACAATTTAGCTTAAGTGGTGTTAAGTTTAAAAAAATATATTTATGAAATATACACTTATAGTTCTGTTATTAGTTAAAATCTCTTTTGGTGCTTTTGCTCAAACTGATTCAACTACGGCCGAATCTAGTAGTTCTCCGTCTCCCTATACGACAAGATTTGCGGTTGATGGCCCGGTTATAGGCGCAGGCTTAGGCTTGACATATTTAGGTTTTCGTATGGTTCAAAATAAGGATCCTCTTACTGAAGCTGAAGTTTTAGCCCTTGATAAAAATGATGTAAATGCTTTCGACAGATTTAGTGCTGGATATTTTTCGGATAAAGCCAATGACGACAGTTATCTGCCATTCTACGCCGCATTTGCTATGCCCGCAGTAGCATTGTTAAACAAAAATATCCGTAATAAAACAGGGCAGGTATTTGTAATGTACCTTGAAACCATGCTTACAACTGGTGCAATGTTTACTATAGCCGCAGGCGGTATCAACAGGCCCCGTCCATTGGTTTATAGTTCGGATGCTCCGATGTCTAAGCGTCAGAGTAAAAATTCACAACGTGCGTTTTATGCCGGACATCCAGCAGCAACTGCCGCGGCAACTTTTTTCACGGCCAAGATATTCAGCGATTTTAATCCCGACTCCAAAGCAAAACCTTATATATGGGCCGCCGCGGCCATTATCCCAGCTAGTGTGGCATATATGCGTTTAAAAGCAGGTCAACATTTTTTGAGCGATAATTTATTAGGATATGGACTTGGTGCCGCAACAGGTATTCTAGTGCCTCATTTTCACAAAAAGAAAAATACGGTGGAAGGTCTAAGCGTGCAGCCATTAATGGGCGACGGTTTTAGCGGAATGGCTATGACTTACCGCTTGAAGTAGGTTAAACTAATTTTTGTTAGGCTCTGCAGTATTCGATAGCAGAGCCTTTTTTATGGATAAGAAATAGCGCTTTTATTCAGCTTTTGCTGAATCTCTTTTTGTCTTTTCTTTTATCTTTTCGCCTGCATCTTCCAATTTATCTCCAATCTTTCCAAAACTCTTTTTCACTTTGGTGTTTGTGCTATCCATCCAGGTGCTGACAGAATCCAGCCGGGCCCTGGCAGATGTCATGATCGAATAAACAGTGTCCATTCTAAAAACAATAGTCCTGTTAGAATCCGGATAATCCCAGATTTCCGTCTTATTTATAACGTTCTTCTTTTTAGGTTCTCCTACGATTCTGGTAACCTCTGCCTTTGTCATGCCAATTTCTACAGTGGCCAAATCTTTAGAAGGACGGGAGCAACTGCTAATCGCGATTGCAGATAAAAGAATAAAAAATGCGCTTTTCATAATTATAGTTTTTTATGCGCTTAACATGGATACTGCGGTTTTGTTTAAGAAAAGCTTGGTTTATATGACTGAAAGCTTGTTTATAGAAGTCAAACTTATCTCAATTTTTCAAAACAGACAGGTTTTTCGTTTCTGTCCAAATTCCCTATTTTCGACGAACTATATGCAAGAAAAAAATAACAAACGTACAATTAGGGCATGGGCAATGTTCGATTGGGCAAATTCGGCTTATAACCTGGTAATCACCTCAACCATTTTTCCCGCGTACTATACCATCATCACAACTACGAAAGAACATGGTGATAAAGTGGACTTTTTCGGCTTTACGTTTGTAAATACGGCGCTGGCCAATTATTCATTGTCCGTTGCTTACCTGATTATGGCTGTTCTGTTACCGGTTCTGTCAGGTATTGCAGATGCCCGCGGGAATAAAAAAGCGTTTATGAAGTTTTTCACCTGGCTTGGTTCGCTTGCCTGCATTGGTCTTTACTTTTTTAAAATTGACACTCTTGAACTGGGGGTAATTTGTTCGGCTATCGCGGCAATCGGATACATCGGTGGAGTCATGTTTAGTAATTCATATCTTCCTGAAATTGCCACTGTCAATCATCAGGATAAGGTGAGTGCCCAGGGGTTTTCGTATGGCTATATTGGTAGTGTATTGCTCCAAATAATATGTTTCGTGTTTGTTTTAAAACCCGAACTATTTGGAATTACCGACGCCTCTTTTCCTGCAAGGTTATCTTTTCTGCTGGTGGGCGTCTGGTGGATCGGATTTGCTCAAATTCCTTTCAATAGACTGCCTAAAGGTACACCGGCTCTTAAAAAACCAAGTTCTAGTGTTTTAAAAGGTGGTTATCAGGAATTGGGTAAGGTTTGGAAGCAATTAAAAGAATACAACGTACTTCATCGGTTTTTATATGCTTTTTTCTTTTATTCTGTAGGCGTTCAAACGATCATGCTGGTTGCTACAGCCTTTGGAGCGAAAGTTTTGAAAATGGAAACTAGCGAACTGATCGCAACAATTCTGATTATTCAGCTGGTAGCAATAGCAGGAGCCAATCTCATGTCATTAATGGCAGCTAAAATTGGGAATATAAAGGTTTTGATGCTGGTAGTTTTTATCTGGATAGGAGTGTGCATTGTTGCATTTTTTATCCAAACTAAATATCAGTTTTTTGCTCTGGCTGGTTTGGTAGGACTAATAATGGGAGGTATTCAATCCTTGTCCCGTTCTACATATTCCAAGTTTCTGCCTGTGAATACTCACGATACTGCTTCCTTTTTTAGTTTTTATGATGTTACCGAGAAATTGGCTATCGTAATCGGACTGGCTACTTTTGCCTTTATTGAAGAGAATTCGAATATCAGAAATTCAGCGCTTTCACTAACTGTATTTTTCATCGCGGGACTGATTATGCTTTTTGTGGTGTTACGGACAAAGAAGATTAAGCAAGGCTAAAAGAAAACGTGAGCGATTTTAGAAAATCTTCACCTTTTAATCTTTATACTTTTACCTTTGGCCCTCGATATGACAGTTGAACTTTTTATTCCCTGCTTTATAGATCAACTTTACCCGGAAACTGCTTTTAACACAGTAAAAGTTTTGGAAAAGGCCGGGTGTAAGGTCAAATATAATCCTCAGCAAACCTGTTGTGGCCAGCCTGCATTTAACGCAGGATTTTGGGATGAGGCAAAAGCTGTGGGTAGTAAGTTTCTGAACGATTTCTCGGAAGGCAATTACATTGTTTCTCCATCCGCTTCATGTACCGGCATGGTGAAGAACTATTATAATGATTTATTTACCAATACTGCTGTTCACAATAAATGTCGCGCCATCCAAAGTAATATTTTTGAGTTATCCGATTTTCTAATCAACGTGATAAAGAAAGATTACTTCGGAGCAGAACTAGAAGGCAGAGCTGTGTATCACGATTCTTGTGCTGGCTTGAGAGAATGTAAGATAAAAGACGAGCCACGAGCTTTACTCTCTAAAGTACATGGGCTGGATTTGGTTGAAATGAAAGATAACGATACTTGTTGCGGCTTTGGCGGAACCTTCGCTGTGAAATTTGACGCCATTTCAAGCGCTATGGCTCAGCAAAAAGTGGATAATGCTTTGGCTGTCGGTGCAGAGTACATAATTTCGACGGATGCATCATGCTTATTGCACTTGCAAGGCTATATCGATAAAAATCAAATCCCCATTAAAACGATGCACATTGTTGATGTGCTTACCCAGGGCTGGGGGAATGTTTAATTCTCGTTACAGCTTTCGGTATAAAATCTTATTTTTGCATCCCTAATCACATTGTAGGTGATTAATCTAACGTTTTCTTTAATCGCCGAAAGGCAAAAATCATGTTTGTAAATGATTAATATAACTCTGCCTGATGGTTCTACCAGGCAATACGAAAAAGGAACCTCATCATATCAAATAGCCCTGTCAATTTCTGAAGGTTTAGCAAGAAATGTTTTAGCTGCCGAAGTAAATGGCGAAGTTTGGGATGCGAGCCGGCCGATTGAGGCTGATTCGAATGTCAAGCTTCTAACCTGGAATGATACTGCCGCTAAAGCAACTTTCTGGCACTCCTCGGCGCATTTAATGGCCGAAGCTTTGGAAGCATTGTACCCAGGAACAAAATTTGGAATTGGTCCGGCTATCGAAACCGGATTTTATTATGATGTTGATTTTGGTGATCGTGAATTTTCATCAGACGACTTTAAACAGATAGAAGATAAAATTTTAGAACTTGCCCGATCTAAATCTGAATATGTAAGAAAACCTGTCAGCAAAGCTGATGCGGAACAATATTTTACCGAAAAAGGCGATGAATACAAATTGGACCTGATTAAGGATCTTCCCGATGGGTCAATTACTTTTTACACCCAAGGTAATTTTACCGATTTGTGCCGCGGTCCGCATATTCCAAATACAGGTTTTATAAAGGCTGTTAAACTGACGAACGTTGCCGGAGCTTATTGGCGCGGCGACGAAACCAGAAAACAGTTAACCCGAATTTATGGCGTTACGTTTCCGAAGCAAAGCGAATTAAGCGACTATCTGAAAATGATAGAAGAGGCGAAAAAACGCGATCATCGTAAGTTAGGCAAGGAGCTTGAACTGTTCGCTTTTTCTGAAAAAGTTGGTATGGGATTGCCTTTATGGCTGCCCAAAGGAACTGCTTTACGCGAAAAACTGGTCAATTTCCTTCAGCGTGCACAGGTTAAAGCCGGTTACGAGCAAGTGGTAACTCCGCATATCGGTCATAAAAATCTTTATATCACATCAGGGCACTACGAAAAATATGGCGCCGACTCCTTTCAGCCGATAAAAACACCACAAGAAGGCGAGGAGTTCTTCTTGAAGCCAATGAACTGTCCTCACCATTGCGAGATATATAAAACTAAACCGCGTTCGTACAAAGATCTTCCGGTTCGCTACGCTGAGTTTGGTACTGTTTACCGGTACGAGCAAAGCGGAGAATTGCATGGCTTAACCCGTGTGCGTGGATTTACCCAGGATGATGCGCATTTATTTTGCCGTCCTGACCAGGTGAAGGATGAGTTTAAAAAGGTGATCGACTTGGTTCTATATGTGTTTAATGCTTTAGGATTTACAGATTATACCGCACAGGTTTCCCTTCGCGATCCGCAGAATAAGACAAAATACATTGGTTCTGACGAAAATTGGCAATTAGCGGAATCAGCGATCATTGAAGCTGCTGAAGAAAAAGGCTTGCGTACAGTGGTAGAATTGGGTGAGGCCGCTTTTTATGGTCCTAAGCTCGATTTCATGGTGAAAGATGCTTTAGGAAGAAAGTGGCAGTTAGGAACCATTCAAGTTGATTACAACTTACCTGAACGTTTTGAGCTGGAATATACAGGTAGTGATAACGCAAAACATCGCCCGGTAATGATACACCGCGCTCCTTTTGGATCGCTTGAACGCTTTATCGCGGTATTGATTGAGCACTGTGCCGGCAACTTTCCATTATGGTTAACTCCCGAACAATTTATTGTTCTTCCTATCTCCGAAAAGTATGAAGATTATGCAAAAAAAGTTTTAGAATCGTTGAATAATTCCGATATTCGCGGCTTGATTGACTTGCGGGACGAGAAGATTGGTAGAAAAATTAGAGATGCCGAAGTCAAGAAGATCCCCTATATGCTTATCATAGGTGAAAAGGAAATGGCAGAAGGGCTGGTTTCAGTTCGGAAGCACGGTGAAGGAGATATAGGTAGTATGGGATCGGAAGAATTTAAAAATCAATTGATTACACAAATAACTATTTAAACAAAATTTTAATTTGGCATTAGGAAGACCGGGTTTTAACAAAGGGCCCCGCGGCCCAAGACCTCCATTTAAAAAGAAAGAGGCAGAGCATAAAATTAATGAGTTAATTACAGCTCAGCAGATACGCCTTGTAGGAGATAATGTTGAACAGGGTGTAATGTCCTTGAGGGATGCTTTGGCTATTGCTGAAGAGCAGGAACTGGATTTGGTTGAAATATCTCCAAACGCCGTACCACCGGTTTGTAAAGTAGTTGATTATAACAAGTTTATCTATGAGCAAAAGAAAAAGCTTAAAGAGATAAAATCAAACGCTAAGCAAACTGTAATAAAAGAGATTCGTTTCGGACCAAATACTAACGATCACGATTTTCAATTTAAGCTGAAACATGCAATCAGCTTTTTAGAAAATGGTGAAAAAGTTAGAGCATATGTGCATTTTAAGGGTAGAGCCATCGTTTATAAAGAACAAGGTGAGATTTTACTTTTGAAATTTGCACAGGCTTTAGAAGAAGTTGGAAAAGTAGAGCAGTTGCCTAAATTAGAAGGTAAGCGTATGTTTTTGGTTGTAGCGCCGAAAGCAGGAAAAAAATAAAATGTGCAAATGATTACATGCACTGATGTGCAGATAATTAGAAGCATGAAATCAAAAATCGTAATTCAACAATCGTAAATAAATAGGATCATGCCAAAAATGAAAACCAATTCCAGTGCTAAAAAGCGCTTTAAGCTTACTGGAACAGGTAAAATCAAAAGAAACAATGCCTACATGAGTCACATCTTAACCAAGATGTCGACTAAGCGTAAGCGTAACTTAAGTCAGTCTAGTCTGGTTTCAGATGCTGATATGGGTAACGTAAAACGTATGCTTTGCATCGGTAAGTAATTAAATTAATTTAACCAGGCTTCCGGTATTAAGTTTCCTTAAATGGAACGCCGCCAGTCAAAAATCAAAACAACATGCCACGTTCGGTTAACGCAGTAGCGTCAAGAAGAAGAAGAAAAAAGATCTTAAAATTAGCCAGAGGCTATTATGGATCAAGAAGCAAAGTTTATACTATTGCTAAAAACACGGTTGAAAAAGGTTTGCAATATGCTTACCGCGATCGTAAAGCTAAAAAGAGAGAATTCAGAGCTTTGTGGATTCAACGTATCAATGCAGGTGCTCGTCACCATGGTTTATCTTACTCACAATTCATGGGTAAATTAACCAAAAGCGGAATCGGTTTAAACCGTAAAGTTTTAGCTGATCTGGCAATGAACGAACCGGAAGCTTTCAAAGCTATAATTGAAGCGGTTAAATAGACCTCTTTAATTCAATATTACAAAAGGGAACTCGAAATCGGGTTCCCTTTTATGTTTTCAATCTTCCTTTGATTTTTCGCTTTTTTAGAGGATCGCTCTCGTCTCTCGACTCATGTTGATTTTATTCACTTTCGAATATCTGAGAATTGCCGTTCATCTATCTAACACCCAGGCATTTTTTACCAGGTAGCAGATTTTAATGCTTTTTCTTTATTGAAATATATGAAGAGTCTGCTATGTCCTTCATGGCTTCCTGAGTAAACGGTTTGGAGTAAAACCCTTTAACAGACTCATATTTGAAAACTCTTTCCCTGTCTTTCGGGTCAACCGAAGAGGTAAGAATAACGATTGATATTTTTTTGGCAAAATATTGCTTGAAAATTTCAAAAATATCTAAAAAATCCCAGCCAGAGATTTCAGGCATGTCTAAGTCTAAGAGGATAAGATCTGGCAATACGCTGAAATTCTTGTGGTGTTTAATTAAAAAACTTAAAACTTCTTGCGCGTGTGTGTACGCGGTATATTTAAGGGATAAATTTAATCGTTTGATTATCAGGTCGGTGATTTTGTGTTGAATCGGATCATCATCCACTAACAACAAAGATTTACTCATAAACTTTATAAAAATATATCGCGAAGGTTCATTTATATATCCGTAAGGTACAAAATTAGTTTCAATGTTGAATTTGGTTCGCCTATTGAGTGCACTCTGACACCTCGGAAAAAATTGCCTTATCGATATTGGTAGCAACTTTTTTCCTTCTCGTCTGTTGTTTTAGTATTGACGTTTACAGTTTCTAAAATAAAATGATCCTGGTACACTTTTTGGCTCTGAGATTGTTTATATAAAAAAAATAATAATATGGAGCAGTCGTATTTACCAGTCCAGTGGGTATATCGGGAAGTGATAGAAGAAGAGATAGCTAAAATGACCACTGGCACCATTTTTTATTTTAATACCGAAGACCAAGTGAGCTCAGCCAACGGCAGAGTGATAAAAATGGAGGAAATCAATGGCAAAGGTGTGTTTATAATTTTAGATTCTGCCGAATCTATTAGAATTGATAAAATTATAACATTGTATGGCAAGCCTGGCGCCGCATACGATGATTACAATTACTTCGCCAATGCTTGCTTAGATTGTATGGGTGGCTACGACAAAGATGATCTTTGAAAGAACGATCGACAGATTTAAAGCTTTGACTAAAGTTTCTCACTACACTATTGTTTCAATCTTCCCACAGTCCAGAGTATTCCTTTTGAAACCATATTAACAAAAACGGGATCAGCGAAAGTACTGTCTGAATGCCCGTATGTAGTTCCAAATACATTTGCTTTTCCATATTTATTGGTCCAAATGACTGGATACGTTTTCCCGTCCTGCTCGCTTATTGAGCTTGCGAGTACTGTAGTGTTGGGCCAAATTTTTTCGATAATATACAATTCATCTTTAGGGGTAACCCAGTTATCCGGCATATCTTTAACTATCGGATGATTTAATGCGCCTTTTTTTACAGGATAATTGCTCTGGTGGTCATGGCGGCGGCTGGTAACCCCGAGGAATTCCCGCCAGTCGTCTATGTCAGTTGCTCGATACGAATGCATTGCACAATGAATTACCACAGCAGGTACACCAGCGTAATGTACCCTTGTT
Source organism: uncultured Pedobacter sp. (assembly GCA_965650335.1). Lineage (GTDB taxonomy): Bacteria > Bacteroidota > Bacteroidia > Sphingobacteriales > Sphingobacteriaceae > Paradesertivirga. Next base: position 33,469 of record CBFGOI010000044.1, read on the forward strand.
ATTTTACGAATATATTCCGGGCTCTTCGTGTCGGCAAAACATTCGTTGTGAATAACCACGTCATAGCCTTGTGCCCAGTTTTCAGTATCATATAGGCTTATCATTGCTTCTGTACCGGTACCTCCATCATTTATTACAGTCCATTCTGCTTCCGTGAATTTCGCAAGTCCCTCCTTTAGTTTTTGTGTCTGAAATGGATAATTATGGCAGCAGCCTCCGGTTATCAGCAATACACGTAAAGGTTTCTGATGTTTTGTTATAGAACAGGATTGCAGATCCGTCAATAAAATGATTAAAATAAAAGATAAAAATAGGCGCATGGTTTATTTCAGTATCTTGTTTAAAATAGCTAATCAACTCGAAACAAAAGGCTGGAGAGCAGCCTTCGGTTATAA
>CBFGOI010000045.1:0-33106 GCA_965650335.1 uncultured Pedobacter sp.
TATCACCCGGGGTGACAAAGAGAATAGTTTTGTTTTGTTCATTAGTGTTGTTTATGATTTTTCAAAGCATTGTTCTGTCGACACAAACGTGCTGTCAACGCCTTAATAGCTTAGCCGTTGTATTAGAGCTCCTGTAAAGATAAAGATGAGATGAAAGAGCCAAATGCTTCGAATGTTTAAACTGAATGCACGAATGTTCAAAAAATCCCTATAACATCATTTTGACGGTCGACAATTGAAGGCTCCGGGCACTTAAACAGATATTCAAGGCATCGCATTAAGATCAAGGAACCATAATCGAACAAGCTGAAACGGTTAGCCACACATGGTTTTGGCATCTAAACAGACCAAAGCGATAACCCATAAAATGAGGTATGGTATAAGCCGTTTTAAGTGGCGAATCTATTGCAGCCAGAATCTACCATCTAAGCTATACAGAAATTAGCTAATGCCCTACGCTCTTGGAAATAGCATTCAACTTTGAAGTAACTTACCCGAATAACCGACATGTCGGGAACATCGACAAAAATAATCGGTTTTTGTGGCTGCTTTACTTATGCCAATGATGTTGTAGCGAGGCCTGCGAATGCCAAAAGTCTTGCGACAAAACTTCTCATATTGCTTTTTTAAATACAAGTCAATCAATTGTTACCTCTTCGGTCCCATTACCGATGGAGGTATGGTAAACCTTTAACTGTCTGTCGAAGCGTTCCTTATAACGAAGTTTTGCTGTTTCGATCACCTCCTCTACTGCATCACTCTCAATAAGATTAATTGTACATCCGCCGAAACCTGCACCCATCATTCTGGCACCCAATACTGCTGGCATCTGTTTAGCCAGATCTACCAAAAAATCACACTCATCACAACTTATCTCATAAAGGTTTTTTAAACCTTCATGACTTTCGAAAAGACGCTTTCCCACTGCCCGGAAATTGTTATTCTTCAAATCCTGGCATACATTTTCAAGGCGCTCAGTTTCCTGAACAATGTACAGACACCGTTTATAAGCGATTTCGTTTTCAGGTTTCACCAGTTGGTCCAACATCTCTTGTTTCACCTCGGGTAAGCAGGTAATATGCGGAGCGTGTTTTTGTATGATTTCCAGCCCATTTTGACATTCAAGTCTGAGGGCGTTAAAAGCTTCAGACAACTTTATAAAATTGTGGCGAATACCGGTGTCCAGTAGCACAATTCTGACCCCATCTGCTTTGAAAGGTATATATTCATGCTCTTCCGTTTTACAATTTAATTTAACCAAATTACCTTCCTTACCAAAGAGATTTACATATGGGTCCATGAGACCACATTTTACGCCCAGATAATTATGTTCGGCAGAGACCGCTATTTTCGCGAGTTCAAGCTTAGAAAGCCCCCACCCGAACAGTTTATTCAGCGCGTAAGCTGTCCCGCTGCAAATTGCTGCTGAAGATGACATTCCCGCGGATAGAGGGATATTTCCACCAAAAACAATATTTACGCCATAAATCTGTCTACCCAAGTTCTTGAACTCATTTATTACTCCAAGGATGTAATTGGGCCATAGTTTCCAGGCTGGTTCGAGGGTATTTAAGGCTGCTGTAAATGTGTAATCAAAATCAGCGGATACGAGTTCTATTGTTTGATCGGTTCTCGAACCGAGTGCTAAATAAATACATTTGTCGGTGGCGGCGGGCAAGACACAGCCCAAATTATAATCAGTATGCTCACCGATCAGGTTTATGCGGCCGGGCGAGCGGACAAGCAGAGGCGCCTTGCCAAACAATTTTTCATACCTACTGCTAACTTCATTCAAATTTGCCATAAAGCATTTTTTTAGTATTTGTTAAATTACTCGCGGCCTAGCAGGGTATAATGCTCCGATTGTGCTACATAATAGAACAGATCTGCATAATCATGAAGAAGCCTAAAGCCACAAATAATCAATAGGCCGTAATACGACCCCTCACTCTTTATATAGATAAAGCGGGTGTACAGACTGAAGAAACTTCAGATCATACACGGGCCTTTCGAGTTCATACGGAATTGGTCTTTTGCTAAACTGTTGGAAATACAACAAACATGCGTCTTTCCAAACCTGGGCATCACGAGCCTGCCGTTTCAGCCTGCTTTGCACATCTTTAAAGCGTTCCTTATCAAGGTAATTCTGTAACCTGTCCCAAGTCTTTTGAAAATCCCTTACCTGATTTACTCCCTTATCATAGTGGTAACACAGTTCATCCCATAAAATTCTGCCGCTTTTTGTTTTGTAATCCCATGGCAAATGATGGAACCAAAGAAGATAAATTTCTGGACAAGTTTGAACGGAATTAAATTGAGATGCCAGAGGTTCGTGATATTGACTCACTGCATTACTGCCACTCGGAGTGCGGTCAAATCCGATGCCGTTAGTACCTGCATTATGATAATAAGGAGGGGTCCAATCCGCACGAACACCTTTCGGGGCCCACCATGGCCCGGGGCCATAATGTTCGTTTGCCGAAAAAATATGGTGCAGCCCCAGCGGCATGGAGTAGTTTACCACAGCTTCCCTGCTCTCCATCATCAGTCCTTTTACAGGCTTAAGAAATTCATTCTCCCATTTTGAATCTACTGAGTTTGACTCCAAAAATGTTAATCTAATCCACTCATCTGCAATTTGCTCGCTGCTTAACTTATGGTTCCAGGCAAGGCGACCAAACGCATACCAGTTGGCCTGCGCAAAGGGATGCCCGCACCAATTGGTGTCGAGCCCGATATTTGCTACCCCCGCAACAGCGGTATACTTTTGAGGAAAAATACTGCCGTCGGTTACACGCGCTACTGTACTGCCTTCGCCTTCCTGGTAGGTATCGCTTTTTAAACATTCCTCCCACATGGTTGATAAAAACACCAATTGGTACGAATGTCCCAGATATTCCTGTGTAATTTGAAATTCGGGCATAACGGACGTTTTTTTCATTGCGCCAAACAAAGGACTAAAGGGCTCCCGAGGCTGAAAGTCAATCGGACCGTTTTTAACCTGAACAATAACGTTGTCTCGAAATTTCCCGTCCAAGGGCATGAATTCAGAATAAGCCTGCCGCGCACGGTCTTTATCAGTAGAGCTGTAAACAAAAGCTCTCCACATTACTATTCCTCCATAGGGTTTCAGCACGTCGGCCATCATATTAGCACCCTCGGCGTGAGTACGGCCAAAATCCTGTGGCCCTGGCTGACCTTCGCTATTTGCCTTTACAAGAAAGCCTCCGAAATCTGGGACCAGTGCGTAAATCTCCTTGGTCTTTGTCTTCCACCAGTTCATTACGTTTTCATCAAGTGGATCAGAAGTCTTCAAGCCCCCCAATCGCGCAGGCGAGGAAAAGTTTACGGAGAGATAAGTTTTAATACCGTAGGGACGCAAAACATCTGCAATGGCCTTCAAACGTTTTAAATTATCGGACGAAAGCATTTTTGGCGAAGCGTTTACATTATTCAAAACACTTCCGTTGATGCCGATTGATGCATTTGCCCTGGCGTATTCCTTCCAGATTCTTTTGTCGGTTTCGGTTACAGAGAGATCCTTGTCGCGCCAAAAAATCGATTGTCCCGCATATCCACGTTCTATTGAACCATCCAGGTTGTCCCAATGATTTAATATTCTATTCTGATAAGTAGGATTTGAGAGCACGGAAAGTGCCTGACCTGTTCTTTGCCGGCGCAGTAACTCGTAAACTCCGTATAAAATTCCCAGATCGGTAGCAGCATGAACACTTTGTGCTTGGATTTTGAAACCGTCAGACTTTATCTGTTTATCGTCAACGATCCGCAGGTTTATGAAAGAATTGGGATTTCCTGCCCAGTTCTGCTGTAATTCTTTTATGGCAATATCCAGCACCGGCGATCGCTTTTTGCAAATCACTTTAACAGGATTTGCGGGAAACTTACGAAGCCATAAGTCATGGCCGTCCTCTGCTCTTATAGAACTGGTCACAAAAGCCGCAAGTAGAAAAACGACAACTATATTAATTCTCATTCGCTTTGTAAATTACACTTATTTGATTAAAAGAGTATTTAAAATAACATTCCCGCTCTTTGGATTAGTTTCATCCGGCTGACTCCCGCCAATACTGATTCCAAGCCTGCCTTTAAACTGTCGGCGCGTACCGTCTGCACTAACATACGACAGGTCATCGGGTGTAAGCGTAAATTTGACAACTCTACTCTCGCCTGGTTTCAAACTAAGTCGCTGAAAACCTTTCAAAGTCTTTAATGCTGCTTTGATAGATTTATCCTGATTAATCAGGTATAACTGAGCAACTTCATCCCCGGCCACTTTTCCTGTATTAGTAAGCCTTACAGAAACAGTAGCGTTTTTTCCACGTTGAACAGAAGGCGGCACAGTAAGCTGGTCGTACCGAAAATTCGTATAACTTAAACCATAACCGAAACTGTACAATGGCGTTCCTTTAAAATAACGATAGGTTCTATTAGTCATGTCGTAGTCAGTGAAAGATGAGAGATCTGCATCGCTGCTATAGAAGGTCACAGGCAGTCGTCCAGCGGGATTATAGTCACCGAAGAGAACATCTGCAACTGCAGTTCCAGCAGCTTGCCCGCCGTACCAGGCATTAAGAATAGCAGGCACATTCTTTGCCTCCCAGGGGGTAGCGATGGCGCTGCCCGTCATCATTACAAAAACAACCGGTTTTCCCGTGGTGGTCAATGCCTTCATTAATTCCGTTTGTACTGTCGGGAGCATAATGGAAGTCCTGTCGCCGCCATCAAAACCAGGATAATCAACACGCATTTCTTCACCCTCCAGTTGCGGCGAAATACCTCCGGCGAAAATAAATGCGTCAGCATCTTTATGTTTTTCTGTCAGGGCTGCGAAATTAGTCCGCTGATAATCACCAACACTCAGCCTTACATTGCCTTTTCCTTCTCCCTGCCAGTATTCCAGCACTAATTGATAAACGGAATCTTTTTGAGTTTGCAAGCGATAAGTCCTTGCTCCCCAGCGATTACGGGTCCAGGCATCAACTACAGTTTTTCCATTGATCTTGAAACGGTAAGCATCATCGGCTTCCAGCTCGAAGGTGACAATACGGGAAGATGCCGCTTTAAAATTGGTGGTATACCGTGCTGAGAAGTTATTGGCAGGCAAACCTGGGGCTATCTGTTCACCTTCCTGCCACAAATGGTTCAAATTTGCTTCCATCCTGGTAAATACAGGTGCGTCCTGAAGTTCTCTATTTTTATAATATTCTGCATGAAAACCCTGCGTTCCCCCGAATGAATATTGCTGACTAACATCCTGATATACCAGGAGCGTGTCATTAGTGAAATTTATCGCCTTTTCGTAAACAACTTTGGTATTTTTTCCAACTTTATTTTTTATACCCTGCAATATCGTAGTGATTTTAGAAGGCGTACCATTATAATTACCAAGTACAGAAATCGGATTATCTGCATTAGGCCCCAATATCACAATTTTTTTAAGCGTTTTTTTCAACGGAAGCGTGTGGCTTTCGTTCTTCAGCAAGACGATAGATTGGCGGGCCATTTTCAAAGCATGATCGCGATGAGCCGCACTTTCCAAAACAGAAAACGGCGTTTGGGCATATTTCACCATCGATGCAGGATCGAACATTCCCAGTCTGAAACGGATCATAAATAAACGTTTAACCGAAACATCAATTTGTTTCTCTGTGATTTTCCCTTCTTTAACAGCTTGCACTAAAGCTTTATAGGCTTCTGTTCCACAATCGATGTCAGTTCCATGAAATACTGCATCGGCGGAAGCAGAAGCTGCATCTGGATGTGTTTTATGGTTCTTATAAAAATCGTCAATCGCCCAGCAGTCAGAGGTAACATATCCATCAAATTTCCATTGCTTTCTGAGGATATCTGTCATCAAAATATCGCTTGCACAACAAGGCTGAGTTCTGAAGGCATTATAGGCACACATAACACCGGCTACTTTCGATTCAACTACCAGTTTCCGGAAAGCCGGCAGATAGGTATCCCAAAGATCATAAGCACTAACATCCGCATTAAATACATGGCGTAATGGCTCGGGACCGCTATGCACTGCATAATGTTTTGCGCAAGCGGCGGCCAACAGATATTTAGAGTCGTTACCTTGCAGACCACGCACGAAAGCGTCGCCCATACTTCCGGTAAGAAAGGGATCTTCTCCGTATGTTTCCTGTCCACGCCCCCATCTGGGATCCCGGAAAATGTTAATGTTCGGAGTCCAATAGGTTAAGCCCAGGTAACGTTCATTCGTCCGGCCGGTTTCTACTGCTTTGTTATAAATTGCCCTTCCTTCGAGCGCGCTATAACCCGCCATTTTAAATAAAGAATTCCGATCAAAGGTAGCTGCCATACCAATGGCTTGCGGGTAAACGGTAACCTTAAACGGCGTACGGGCAACACCATGCAGGGTTTCATTCCACCAGTCGTAAGCCGGTATGCCTAAGCGGGGTATGGCGGGTGAAGAATTCAGCATTTGAGAGACCTTCTCCTCAAGCGACAGTCTTCCTACAAGATCATCAACCCGCTTCTCGAACGATAAGCTATGATTATTAAAGGGGAATTTAGTTTTTTGAGCCAACGTTGATTGACAAACAAGTAATTGAGCTATTGCAGGCAATAGAATGCACAGGGCCTTAAATTTCATATAAACAGGAGATCCTTTTTCGATTTGTAAGAGTATTGATGATTTATTGACCTTTTTTACCATAAGGATCAATGGTAATAATTTTACCCTCGGGCGTGTATTTTAGTTCAGTGACCTTAACGTTCCGCAAATGTGTTTTTCCTTTTGATAACTGTGTATCATGATAAAACAGGTACCACTTATCTTTAAACTCGACGATAGAATGGTGGGACGTCCAACCAATAACAGGTTTTAAGATTACACCCTGATAGGTGAAAGGACCGTAAGGACTGTCTCCTATGGCATAACAAAGATTGTGGGTATCTCCCGTTGAATAAGAAAAATAGTATTTCCCGTTATATTTATGCATCCATGAAGCTTCGAAAAAGCGTCTGTCATGGTCGCCGCCTTTAAGAGGGTTACCCTTTTCATCTAGTATAACCACATCTTTCGGCTTCTCGGCAAATTCAAGCATATCAGAAGTCATTCTGGCTATTTTGGGAGTTAATGCTGGTTGGTCATCCTTTCCCAAATCGGTTTTTGATCCATTTGGATTAAATTGCCCGCTCGCCCACTTCTGTAACTGGCCACCCCATATCCCTCCGAAATACATATAACTTTGACCATCTGCATCGGTAAAAACAGCAGGATCAATACTAAAGCTGTGCTTTATTGGTGCTGCTTCGGGCTTAAATGGTCCCGCGGGTTTATTGCTTACCGCCACGCCGATACGGAATGCGTCTTCCTTGTCTCTAACTGGGAAGTATAGATAATATTTACCATTTTTATACGCTGCATCGGGCGCCCAAAGCTGTTTGCTGGCCCAGGGAATATCACTTACTTTCAGGGCAACTCCATGATCCGTCACCTTCCCTCCAACGCTATCCATCGAATAGATATAATAGTCGTTCATTGCAAAATGATCTCCGTTATCATTCTCAGGTACACCTGCGTCGAAATCGTGCGAAGGGTAAATAAATATCTTACCCTCGAAGACATGAGCAGACGGATCGGCGCTGTATCGCTGAGTTATTAGTGGTTCTGAAATCGAATTTTCAAAGCCTGTCTGCTTTGCTGTATCTTTTAATACAACATTATTGGTTACCCCTGAATTTCGCCCCTGCGAGCACGATGAAAGTCCGATTACGGCAGCTGTAAATAAAAGCCCTCTTATTATCATATAATTTATACTTAATTAACTTTGGTTATTACGGTGTTGATTACGGGCAAAATGAAAAATTTGAATCTAAAGGTCCAAACTGCTTACTTATCAAGGATCCCTTTTTTCAATATACAAGACGATCGAAGGATAAGCCTTTTTATCTATTATACCTTGCAGTAAAAATAGGGGAATGAAATCTCACACTAGTGGTATAATTGTTAAAGTTTCTGCATCAAATGTTCAAATCCTCTTTTATCTTTCATAGATGAATTTTTCCGATTGTGCAACAAAAGCAAAAAAAACAGAGTCTCGGGGAAAGACTCTGTTTTCATAAACCAATTTATTAAAGAGGAAAGGTCATTAACCAACAGTGACCTTCTCTCTGTTTGCCCGCATCTAACCGAATCAGCAATCGGACAGTACAAATGTAGCGAAGCGGGCGGTTGTCAAATGCGAATAATCGCCAAGATGATAGCACAAATGTAAAGTGAATGCAAAATAACGGTTCCGCTGACGTAAGCTGAATGTTTACTTTACTTCGATAAGCTATTAATAACAATATATTTGCATATATGGTCGATGAGTTAACAGTGTCCCAATATGTCAACCAATTCTTTCCGCAATTTGAGCCTGCTTTGAAGGAAAAATTAATTTCTGACTGTTCTATCAAAAAGTTTAGAACCGGAGAAGTGCTAATGTCTCCTGGGCAATACTTTCGTTCCACCATGCTCATTGTTGAAGGTCGGGTGAAACTGTACCGTCAGGGCGAGAACGGTGAAGAGTTTTTCATGTATTACATCGAACCCGGCGGAGCTTGCGCTTTATCCATGATCTGTGCCGCAAAACAAGAAACAAGTGAAGTGATGGCAAAAACAGTGGAAAATACCGTCGCTTTACTTATCCCGATACAGTTAATGGATGAACTGATGAAGGACTATAAAACATGGTATTACTTCGTGTTGGAAACGTATCGAAAACGCTATGAGGAGCTACTGCTATTAGTCGACAATATCATTTTCAAAAGCATGGATGAAAGGCTCGAATTCTATCTGAAACAGCAGCACGACAAATTGAATACCCGACACTTGAATATCACCCATCAGGAGATCGCCAACGATCTAAGCACTTCCCGTGAGGTAGTTTCCCGATTATTGAAGAAAATGGAACAGCGGGGAGATATACTTTTGCACCGGAACTATATTGAATGGAAAAGATAAGGTTCTTTTAGGCTATCTGTAACTCCTCTAACCGCTGTGTAACAATTGTCACACAGCAGTTTTACTATAGTGTCGACCTTTGTGACGATATGAATAGAAACATTAGAGAAAAAATATTCAATAACTGGAATTTTATAAGATGGTTTCGGTTGGCGATGGGTTTAATTATTGCCTACCAAGCTTTCGAATTACAGAATGGACTAATGGGTCTGCTGGCAGGTTTGTTTATTTTTCAGGCTTTAGCAAATGCCGGATGTTGCACCTCAAATTCCTGTAATACAGCCCTTGAGAAGCAAAAATCTGGCAAAGCGGAGGACATTAAATTTGAAGAAATCAAGGGTCGATAAAAAAATCACGCGAACTTTTTTTTGAACTACCTCCTATTGGCAAACATATTCTGAGCCCGCAGGAAAATGGCAGCCCAATTCGCGATCAATACTAAAGGCATTGATGCTTAGGAATACTTAATCAACTTTTGACCCGTTAAACTTAGGCAGGTAAAGAAATATCTTCAAGAATCAATGATTAAACGGATTAAAGAGTTTTCTGGCATTTCTAGCTCATTATCTATATTCGTATTGATAGTGAGTTTCCTTCTGCTCGGCTCCTGTCCCCTAAAGAAAGCATTTCAAGTCTTACTCAAGGCCCCTGTCGAAACAGGGCATACGAATTCAGGAAACGGCAAAAGTCTTGCAGCAAAGGTTTGCTTTGCAGCAGAGAGTAATTTCAGTAAAATATTATTACCGCAGCGGAAAACAGGAGCGAATGCACCCCTGTTTTTCACTATACTTTTTACATCCTTTTGGGATATCCAGTATTTATTTAAGTCAGGTACCCAACCTTTTTCATTTCGCGAACCCAGTCCCATCCACCTCCATTTTGTTCCCGTTTATCTCCGGAACAGAACTTTGCTGATTTGATTTCAGTAAATCACTTTTAGCTGAAAACACCTGGTTGCGGCTTGCAATGGTTCTCCAATTTTTCTTAAATAGCTCAACAAGAGCTTCAAACAATCTAAAATGAAATCTAAAATCTTTTCTAAGACAGGAATTATTTCTGTTATTATCATTCTTATTACAGGTATTTTGTTGATAAATCCTGATAATGCAAAGGCACTTTTATTTGGCAGGGTAAACGACCACTTTAGCGAATCCGCTGCCAGTACTAAAAATTAGTCAGCCTCCCCAGATCAATCCGTTAACAAGGAGTATACAGACATAAAAGAATATCCCCTGGCGCCCTCAGTGACATTCAAAGATGGTAGCGGCAAAACTATTGATATCTCAAAGGGAAAGTACTCTTCATTAACTTTTGGGCCACCTGGTGTCCTCCGTGCATCCAGGAAATGCCCTCTATCGCTCGGCTGAAAAAACAGTTTGCCGGGAAAGATATCCTCTTTTTAATGGTAGACGTAGATGATAACTACAAAAAATCAAGTAAGTTCATGGAAAATAGAAAGTTTGACCTTTCTGTCTACACGGCGGCCAGTTCTATTCCGAAGGAATTTCTCTCTGGTTCGATTCCTACCACGGTTGTCATCGATAAGGAGGGCAGAGTTGTGGCCCGTCAGGAAGGTGGAGCAGACTATACCCATCCGGAAATAATAAAATTCTTTACAGATTTGACAAAATAGTCCAGATCACCGAATTAAAACTTCTGCATAAATGGAACCGCATGGGCTTACCCAAAACCGGGAATGAATAGGCTCATGCAAACTCCAGATTTCCTCAGAAGCTCCACTTAAAACGCAGGAAAGCGGTATGGTTCAAATCATTTAACCCACCCTCTATGCCTGCCAGAAACGATTGCCACACCAAATCTACATCGAGGTTGGTGGCAAGATTGTACCGAAGCGAAGGATACAGGATTATTAAATCAGGTCCCGGCGAATACGTTCCGGTAAAGCCAGCCTGCAAAAGCGGATTAATCGGTTTGTTCGCAGTTATGGCGAGCGTCCACTTCATCGGAATCAAATTTTTGGGAGACAAGCGAAAATCCAAACTTTCGAGACTAGGAATTTGCTGATTTATCCCTCGCTTATTATAGAGCCCTGCCAGATTAAAATACCATTCCTTTTCAAACATATAGTCGAATTCCAGACTGACATTCAACTGGTCTTTTGCCTTAGGAGATTTGAAAAAATACAGAAGTTCTCCCTTGAAACCGGCATCGCGGATACTTCCTGCCCAGCCAGATCCTGCCGCCCATTGTTGCAGATACCATGCACCTACCAACTGGAAGTCGTAGCTCCACTTATTGGTAAATAACTTCATAGCCGCAATCTGTTCCTCCTGGCCGGTGCTAGCCGCGGCGACTTCCAGGTAAGTATTAAAGCCGAAATTATACTGCCCCTTTATAGCATCAGAACCAGGACGTTCCTCGTAGTCGAAATCCAAAAAGTTATAGGTATTAAAAAGGTCGTTTGGATTCCAAAGCGTGTTGATTCCCCAGTTAATGCGTTGCCTGCCTATGCGGAAATTCAATTGATCGGTATGATATTCGGCCCACAACCGCTCTACATTGGTGTGAAAGATTACCGACCGGCTACCGGACCAGACTTTTGACAGGCTGATAGCTTCCGTCGGATTCTCCAAAAGTTCTTTAAAAACCGGATTGTTTTTTACTTCTTCGCCCCAGAACAACCGATTTCGAACCTCCAGCGCGGCAGTGAAATTTTCTGCCGGTTTCCATTTCATATTGATCCTGTTGTGCACCAGGTTATTACTCATTGAGTGGCTAAAGCCATTGCTGAAGCTAATATATTCCAGATTTTTCAGATAGCTCTTTAGCTCAAATCTTTTCTGTTTTTCAATGGTATCAGTAGCAGGAAGACTGTCTTGCCCATGACTATCAGCAGCTGCACAGATCTGAAAAAACAGCAAAAGCAGAAAATAAAGCGCTTGGTTCATACTAGTCAGGATTTTGCTTTTTCGGCCTGATGCGAGGTGTCTACCACGGCGGTATCAGAGATTATTCGTCCATCGGTGAGCGTAATTACCCTTCTGGCCCGTTCGATTACCCGCTGATCGTGCGTAGAAAACAGGAAAGTGATATTTTCCTGACGGTTCAACTGAGACATGATATCCAGCAGGGTTGCGGCCGATTTACTGTCAAGATTGGCGGTAGGCTCGTCGGCTAATACAAACTGCGGTTTAGAAGCAAGTGCCCGTGCCACGGCAACTCGTTGCTGCTGACCGCCAGACAGTTGTGAGGGCCGGGCGTCCATCTTATCTTCGAGTCCTATTTCCTTAAACAAAGCGAGCACCCGTTCGTCCCGTTGCTTTTTCGGAAGACCCTGCAACTGCATGATGAATTCCACATTCTCTTTTGCCGTTAATACAGGAACCAGGTTGAACGACTGAAATACAAAACCGATATTATGAAGCCGAAAATCAATCAGCTGGCTGGGACGTAGTTGTGTGATGTTCACGCCATTGATGATAATTCTTCCTTCATCCGGACTGTCTAACCCTCCGATCAGGTTCAGCAAGGTAGTCTTTCCGGATCCGGAAGGACCCACCAGCGCTGAGAATTCTCCCTGCTCTACATGCAGGTGCACATTGCTGATGGCATACACGGGAATGGTACCCTTGTTATAGATCTTGCTGATATTATGTGCATCTATTACTGTGTTCATTGTTTATTTTTTTAAGGCCTCTACAGGAGGTATACTCAAAGCCTTTATGGCGGGAAATATTGCAGAAAGCACCGCTGTGATAACTACAATGAGCAACACAGTTGTTACATATTGGAAGGGGAATTCAGGGTAGATAATGCTTCCGTAACCAAAAGAGGACATTGCCTCCTTGGCAAAGGAACTAATGTTAATGCCATAGGTGCCAGTATACAGGCTCAATCCCCAGGCAATAAGCAGTCCCACAGGCAGCCCTGCCAGGGTCAAGAAAATGGTTTCTAAAAGGATGACTGAAAACACTTTCGGCTTATTCATGCCAAGAGCCATCATCATACCGGTTTCACGTCTGCGCTCGAGTATAGCCATTAACATGGTGTTAACGATGCCGAAGGCCAGTGCGAGCATGATAATGATAATAATGATGATCGAGAACTGGTTCACCGTAGCCACACTCATTTCCGTTTCGGGCGATAGTTCTTTCCAGTTTTGAACGGAAAGCTTAGAATATTTTGTCTGCAGCCGCGATTGCAGGGCATCGAGGCTGTCGTCGTTTTTTAGAAGCAAGGCTATTTCATGTGCGCCGCCACCAATATTTAGCAGTGGATTTAAGTCTGATCTCTTTACGTAAACAATCCGTTCGTCGAGTGGTGTATTTGTAGACCGGTAAATGCCTTTTATGCGGAAGGCTGCCGAAATTAAATTATTATCCTTGTCGGTGAAAGAAAGCACTACTTTATTGTTTAGCTTTAGTTTCATCTTTTCAGCAAGCTTCCCTCCTATCAGCAGCTGATTTTTTAACCCTGTATCAAAATAAGCGCCTTCAAATATCTTTTCATCCAAATTGGAAACCTCTCGTTCATTCACCGGATCCACTCCGCGTATTTCTACCCCATTGCTTCCTGTTCCCGTAGCCAGCATTCCCTCCGCTATGCTCCGGGCGGAAAGTTGTTCAATCTGGCCGACGTTCTGCAATTGTGCTTCCAGCTTCTCCATCTGCGGCAACGTATAAATGGCTTCATAGTCGTTTCTGAAAAGAGGATGATGGATTTGAATATGCGATACCTCATCTCTGATAACCGTTCTGACCCGGCTTTTAAGCATTCCCTGATAAATGGCCAGCACAAATACTCCGGCAAAGAGGCCAACCGCCACCGAGCAGATAAGAGTAATACTCCTCGCTCTGTTTCTCCATACATTCCTCCAGGCCATTCTCAAAAGTATCATCGCAAAAATCTATTGTTTCATAGCTTTAACCGGGTCTAACTGCAATACCTTAATTACCGGGTAAAGTGCCAGAAGCAGGGCGAGCAGCAAAATCACCATGGCCTGGTTCAGAAAAATTTCCGGATTGGTAGATGAAGGAAAGATCGGCTCGAAACCAAAGCGTTCGTAAATCTCGGCTACCCGACCACTAAATGTGATGGGATTTACCTTGAGGTAAATTACGATCGGTATGCTAGCCAGTATTCCCAATATGCAGCCACTTAGTACTGTAAATGCCGATTCTGCCAGCATGAGAAGACAAAGCCAAAGTTTTTTCATTCCTATTGCCACCAGCATTCCCAGCTCAAACCGGCGTTCTACCATCATCATCAATAAGGTGCCGAAAATCCCAAAGCATATTAAGAGGTACAGTATGGCGGTTATGATCGACATACTTGCTGTGTCTGTACGTATATGTTGATTCACATCGGGCATCATTTCTTCCCAGCTTAATACTTCATATCGATTGCCAAGTAGAGGCCGGAGGCGGTCGGTAATTTTGCGGAGATTTTCGGGTTCGCTAACCGACAATACATAAGAACTGAGTTGGTTCTCTGCCGAATAAAGCGTTTGGGCAGCTTGCAGTGGTAAAAATGCCGTTTTGTCGTTTAGCTCGGGCGAGCCGAACCGTAGTATACCCTTGACTGGAAATTTTCCGGCGGCAGTAGCACCATGATAACCCTGCCCGATTAACACCAGTGTGTCGCCCATACGGAGTTTCAGTCTCTTAGAAAGACCTTCAGATAATAATACAGCTTCATCTTCAGGTTTTAGATAGCTTCCGATAACCACTTTCTCTTCCAGACGGGTAACTTTGTTCTCTTCCTCCGGAACCATCCCAACTACTAAACATCCCTTTGTTAGTTCGGCAGAAGCGGCAAGCGCGAAAGATTCCAGTCGGGGGGCTATTCCGGTTACTAATGGATCGGAGCGTATTTTTTTTTCGGTCTCAGCGTCCTGCCGAAAGGTATTTTCAAGAGTCTGTTCATTCCAATATCCTTTTTGATGTACCTGGATGTATCCAGAATAAAAGCTTACGAGATTCTTAATAAGATTTTCAAATACCCCTTTCTGCAAACTGCTGACTACAGTGGTGAGAATGACCGCAAAAAAAACCGCCGCCATCGTGATCAGGGTTCGTTGTTTATTTCGCCAAAGGTTTTTCCATGCCAGACCGAGAAGCCACATATCAGTTGAGTTGTTTCATGTTTTCGACGGTGAAGAAGCTATCATTAATGGGTTGATTGAATACAATGGACTTGTAAATGATAACAGTCTTCTGATTCTTTTTATCTACCGGAATCATCTCCAGCCGGGAAGGTATTAACCGCCCGCCCATCATCTTAATATCGTAGGCATTCATGATGTTCAGCAAACTTCCATCTTCATCAAAGAACAGTGTATGCAGTTCGAGGAAATCTTTTTTGTCGATACTTACCAGCAGTTTACCCCAAACAACGGCAGCATCGGGTTTTGGCGTAAACCTGATGATGTAGCAGCTTCTTCCATTTATTATGGTGTCTCCGGCAATGGTATGGGTATAGTCTTCGAGTGCGGAAGATTCTTTCACCAGGTCATCATTGGTGAAATCTGTGCCCATCCACGATTGCGACATCATAGAAGGTGGCAACTTAATGGTACGTTCTAAGGACGGGAGCCAGTTCCAAACCTCCTTTTTCTTTTTCAGAAAGCTGATCCCGCGGTCTTTTGCAGGAGCGAGGACCTTTATCAGAGCAAAGGTGGTGCCCTTCATCCAGGTACGCATTTCCATTTCGCGTGTCCATGTCGGCCGAACTGTCCGGATTAGCATGAGGGACTGAGAGGTTTTTCCACGCATTTTATCATCAGCCTTTTTTACTATTTCATAGGCTGATTGCGCATGTATCCTGAGACAAAAGAAGAAGAAAAAAAGAATTAGGAGGCAGCGCATAGTTAAAGATATTTGATTAGAAAGGAACCGGTGGATGATGAAGGTCAGCCGATGTAATGATTGTTGTAAATCAGGAGGGCTCTCCCCGGGCAGCATACAAAAAGGCTCCCATAAAAAATTGCATTTGCGGGCCAGGCAACACTTTGGATAAGACTGATAGACCCTACCCGGACCGAAAAAAGCTTCGCAGGGAAGCAAGGATATGCTAGACCTAAGCAAATTATAAAACAAATACCCGACGCCTGATGTACTTTTTAAGACACAAGTTTTCGGTAGGCAAAGAGGCTGATCCGAAATAACTGATATTTAAATTGATGCCCATGGAGAATAAAGAAACTAATTATAAAAGATTCGCACTGATGCTATGTATATCCTTTATCATTATGTACCTGGTAATGTTTTTAAATATCGACACACCGGATCATTTGTATTTGAGCGCCACCCGCGCTTATATGTCTCTCCTTATGGTGGCACCTATGACCCTGTTAATGCTTTTTATGATGCCGATGATGTATCAAAATAAAAAATTAAACCAAATTATAACAGCAACTTGTGTCATAGTATTCGTATTGGCACTTGTATTTTTGAGAAATCAAACCTTGGTCTCTGACAGGCAATATATCAAAGCAATGATTCCACATCATTCTTCGGCTATTATGGTAAGCCGAAAGGCAAAACTTCAAAATCCTGAATTAAAAAAATTGTCAGAGCAAATCATACGGTCGCAGGAAAAGGAAATTGCTGAGATGAAACAAATGCTGGAGCAGATGAAACACAGATAAAAAGATTGAGCAACAAACGACAATGTGTTCAGCTAAACACCACGCTAAGGGTGTTCGGGTAAAAACACAAGCCGCTATCGGGCTATCTTTTTTCGTCAGTGCAAGTTATGCCCGGTGACTTTTGTCACAAACTCCAGAAAATTTAAGCTCGACCTTTATAATCATGGAATTATTAGGATATCTGGCATCAGCTTTAATTGGAATCTCTCTGGGCTTAATAGGTGGTGGAGGCTCCATCCTTACCGTGCCGGTAATGGTGTATCTGTTCGGGGTGCCACCCTTGCTTGCAACCTCTTACTCTTTGTTTATTGTTGGTTTCACAAGCTTAATAGGCTCAGTCGGTAACCTCCGTAAAGGTTTGGTAAATTTGAAAGCTGCTTTATTTTTTGGTGCAGCTTCCGTAGTCACCGTTTTTGCAACCCGAAAGTTGCTGATCCCAATTATCCCTAAAGAAATAATAACAATCGGCACTTTTACAGTTACAGAATCCTTTCTTACTATGGTTCTTTTCGGTATACTCATGTTGATTGCCTCCATCAGCATGATCCGCGATACGGGTAATGCCGAACCAGAGAAGGAGTGCTCTGATTGTATCAAGTTCTTTAAGCTTCTGGGATATGGCATTAGCATTGGTTTAGTTACAGGTCTGCTCGGTGCAGGTGGCGGCTTTCTATTGATACCTGCGCTTATTTTCCTGGTAAAATTACCAATGAAAAAAGCCGTAGGAACCTCTCTTATCATCATAGCGATGAATTCCTTATTCGGTTTTGCCGGAGATTTAGGACACTTCAATATCCACTGGAGCTTTCTTCTCTCAATCACTGCAATCGCCGTCGCCGGAATATTTGTTGGTGGACTGTTGAGTAAAAAAATTGCGGCAGAAAAGCTTAAAAAAGGCTTTGGCTGGTTTGTCCTTGTGATGGGCATTTATATCATTATTAAAGAAATCAGCGGATAATTTCTTGTGTAATAAAAGTCACCGTCCGGACTTTAGCAGATCCCGAAATTTGCAGTATAAATACGCTGCTGAATCCGTCTTTAAAAAGCGTAAACAACCTAACATCAGGCAGAATTAATAACAACATATACCCTCATGAAAAAAAACACGAATCAAAATATGATTATCGAACAGATTTACACCGGATGCTTAGCACAGGGTGCATACTATATCCAATCAGGAAACGAAGTTGCGATTATTGATCCTTTACGGGAAGTCAGCCCCTATATAGAAAAAGCAAAAGGCAATAATGCGACTATAAAATATGTTTTCGAAACCCACTTTCACGCAGATTTTGTTTCCGGGCACGTAGACCTTTCAAGGCAAACCGGTGCTCCCATTATCTTTGGTCCAAACGCCAATCCAAGTTTTGAGGCATACGTCGCAAAGGATAGTGAAGAGTTTAAAATTGGCAATGTCACGATCAGGGTTTTGCATACCCCTGGCCACACAATGGAATCCACTTCTTATCTTTTGATTGATGAGCAGGGCAAAGAAATTGCGCTGTTCTCCGGAGATACTTTGTTTATCGGCGATGTTGGCCGTCCGGACCTGGCACAAAAAGCGGCGCATATGACTCAAGAGGACCTTGCAGGAACTCTTTTCGATTCTTTGAGGAGCAAAATCATGCCTTTGAACGATGATATCACCGTTTATCCGGCCCACGGTGCAGGCTCTGCCTGCGGTAAGAATATGAGTAAGGAAACTTCTGACATATTAGGGAACCAGAAAAAAACAAATTACGCCTTACGGGCGAATATGACGCGGGACGAATTTATTAAAGAGGTAACACAAGGTCTGACGCCTCCTCCGGCCTACTTTCCTCTCAATGTGAAATTGAATAAAGAAGGATACGAAAGTTTTGAAACAGTATTGAAAAAAGGGACACAGGCATTAGAGCCCGATGCTTTTGAAGCGGCAGCAAATGAAAGCAGAGCCCTGCTCCTTGACACCCGCGATCCCCAAACATTCGCGAAAGGATTTGTGCCAAACTCAATCAATATTGGGATCGACGGAAGCTTTGCTCCATGGGTTGGAACCTTAATTCCCGACATCAAACAAGAATTATTGATCATTATGGATGAGGGCCGTGAGGAAGAGGTGGTGACACGCCTGGCCAGGGTTGGCTATGACAATGCTATCGGCTACTTAAAGGGCGGGATTGAAAAATGGAAAGCCGCGGGTAAAGAAATAGATTCTATAGAGTCTATCTCAACAGAAGAACTAGCCGAAAGAATAAAAAATGGCGCAGAGGTAAACATCCTTGACGTTCGGAAGAACACTGAACACTACTCAGAACACCTAATTAATTCAGAAAATGCAGCTCTGGAATATATTAATAAGAACATGGTCCAGATAGACAGAGATAAACCATACTATGTGCATTGTGCCGGAGGCTATCGCTCTATGATCTTCAATTCGATATTAAGAGCCAGAGGATACACCAATTTGATCGATATCAAGGGAGGGTTTAAGGCGCTGAAGGAGTCAAACAAATTCGAAGTAAGTCCATATCTGTGTGCAAGCACTATGTCTTAATCTTTGACTTTACGAATCAGAAAAAACAAAAATCTGTTTCCCAGTTTTCTTCCAAAGAAAAAACCCATTGAAGCAGCGAGTTTTCGGGCAGAAGTTCGAAACTACCGGAAGACATCGAACCTATATATTAATTCGCTGATGATAACTCGATAAGTGCAATTTATATCTGTAAGTATCCTTTTAGGTAACAGTCAAACAGTCTAATGCACTTTACTCTTTAAGACTCTGAAAATCCTGAAGTATGAATATACGGATTCTGTAAGGCCTTAAGCCATGAAACTCTTTACCCAAACTGCAGATAGACGAAAATCTCTATAAAGACATACCGAGAAATTAAGCGAGTGCTAGGAGCGAACCTTTCGACAGATTTAGAAAAGATGCATTTAAAACATAAAAAAAACCTGATTTAATGAAAAATCAGGTTTTTTTTCGTGGTACCAGCTGTACCACAATTAATAAATCACCAAGAAAGACATTGGCATCAAAAAACCTTGATTAAACAACAAAAAGAAAACATTTAATACCATGAACTCCCTTCGACTATATTTAATTACCACTTTATTTGCTACCTAATTAGCTACCTACTATCTTTGCCAGACATCAATTCATTGTCAAATGGGGACACTTCGATTTAATCTTCGCTCTGATAAAAAACTGAAAGACGGCACATGCCCGGTTGAATTAATATACCAGGTTGAAGGGCAAAGAAAATACTTCAATACCGGCATTAAATTGCGCGAAGAGATGTGGGATCCGAAAATCCAAAAGGCACTTTACCTGGACCGCAAAACAGCGAAGAAACTATTGCCATTAGTTGATTACGACACTTTGCCAACGAACCGAGATATCGAAGAATATAATCAGACTTTGAATTCTTTCAAATCCACTATTAAAGACATTGAGCGAGTATTTGAAATAAATAAAGAACCTTATTCATCTCAGAAAGTAATTGATAAACTCAAGACGAGTAAAACACCTCTTACCAAAAAAGAAGGCGATGAGGGAGCTACTAATTTTGTCGAGTACCTTGATAAATTTATTATAAAGTGCGAAAAGGGTTTAAGAACTAATGATTCTGGTAAGCCTTTATCTGAAAGCACAATTAAAATTTACCGTACCCTAAGAAGAAATGTAAAGCAATTTCAGGAGAAGTATAGAACCACTATATTTTTGACAGGTTTGAATTTAGAATTCTTTGAAGATTTTAAGGAATATTTAACGACGAGCTTAAAGTATTCAACCAATACATTAGGAAAACATATCCGGACCTTGAAAGTAGTTGTAAACGAGGCTAGGGAAGATAACTTAACTACAGCTGTTTTTCAAGGAAAGAGATATCGAGCACTATCTGAAAAAGTAGATAATATCTATCTGCACCAGCATGAATTAACTCAATTATTCAACTTAGATTTATCGCAAAACACTACATTGGATCGAGCAAGAGACCTCTTCTTACTCGGTGCTCATACAGCCTTAAGATTTTCAGATTGGCTTAAACTCAATCCTGCCAAGGTTAAGAATGACATTATAATAATTCAAACGGAAAAGACTGGTGTTAAGGTTGCTGTTCCGATTAATGATGTTATAAAATCAATTTTCAAAAAGTATAAGGATACTAAAACGGGTTTACCTCCTAAAATGACTAATCAAGAAGTAAACAGATATATAAAAGATGTCTGCAGCAAACTTGATGGTTTTAAAGAACTGCATGAACTTAAATTCACCAAAGCAGGAAAAAAGATTATTAAGCATATACCAAAATTTGAGATGGTCTCTACACACACAGCCAGGCGAAGCGCTGCAAGCAACATGTACCATGACAAAGTACCGGTGCTTAGCATTATGGCTTTAACAGGTCATAGAACGGAAACCAACTTCATGACTTACATTAAGATCACCCCTGAAGAGCATGCTGAAAAGATCATCGAAATCAATAATAGAAAGCGATTAAAGGTAGTCTAACATGAAGTTAATTCACAACTTAAATGATCCTTCAATAAACGAGCAGCACTTCAAGGCAAAATCAAAATTGCCTTTACATAAGGATCCGAAATATCTGGCCAATCTTAAAAGAGACCTTGTGGCAATGCACAACGAGAAAATAAGGAAACAGAAATTAATGCCTAAAAAACGTTAAACTTTCTTTGTTTTAGACTTGATAATTCCATTAGTTTTTTGCATTTTTATAATGCAAAACAATCAACACTTATTATTCACATCATGGCTTTAAGCTTTTGATTTTCTTATTTAAAATACTGAAGGGAAGCCGTAGTCCGGCAATTTCTATATGCCATGAAAATGGTGTCTGGTTGTTTTGCGAGCCCTTCAGTTCTTTATTTTTTAACCATAAGCAAAACAACCAGATGGACACTAAAGCCAAAAAAAACAAAACTCAAGAAGTATTTGAACTTTACTTATCTACCGATCAAGAATTACTAGCAGCTTTTGATGACCTTGATTCTCTGGCAGATGTTTTTATTCACCATTCTGAAAGAGATCCAGCAGGAATTGCAAATACCATCTTTTCAGTTAACATTATTAAAAAGCTATTGCTCGCTGTAAAATTAGATCAAAGCAAGGATTCTGATTATTTATCATGACTTCATCCCCATTGAAAAAAGGTCCTAGAATTAAATATGAGTTGCTTCCAAATCCGGAACGACACTTTGATTTTTGCTTCAATGATTTATTCCATGACGAGCTTTATAAAGAGAGGTATGATATTTCTCATGCTTGGATAGAAAAAGAGCTCTATGCCGGTAGAGCTCTTAACCATGGCCTCTATTATATCTTACAAAACTCCAATATTCCAGTTGATCCAGGTAAATGGTCGAACGTAGATATGATTAATGGATATGATCTTTTATCGCCTTACTATAAAGGCTTTAAAAAAGGCAAGAAATACTTTAAAGATGCTTATCCTATTCCGACCGAAGATATTCATAGACCGATTTCTAAATACGTAAACACATTACAGCAAAAGTTCTATCATCATGAAGAAGAAACCGGAGGTGAATTAGGCCCCTGGGCTTCTTGGATTGAAGTATTACCACTTATAGCCGATGAATATGATTTCGTGCAATTTGGCTTTAGAGCCGGAATATTATCCGGCCTATACGATCTTATAAAATTATATCCGCAAGCCTTTGAAGGCAAGATCAGCTTTACTGAGCCTTGCTCCTGCTCTAAATGTAAGCAACAGCTTGAAAGGACCTCTATTTCAATTCCGACAGATCCTCCTCAGCCACCATTAAGTTTAGTCTTTTTAGACTCGAAAAAAAATCTTGCACTTCGCATTATGTCAGCTTTAGAAAACAGTAAGATCATTTGGCCGGGCGGGAATTGGGTAGACAAAGAAGATTCTGCTTTAGATCCACTCTACATCGAGCCTATCCATTTATATGCAGTGCTTAGAGACTTTAACTTATTCCACAAACCAGGCACCAAAAATGGTAGTCGAAAAATGCTTGCAAAAGTGTTTAATGAAACCTTTAAAACAGATTTATCCGAAGATGACTTTAGGTTAAGGAGAATAGATTTAGACCCCGGAAAAAAGGTTATTAAAGAGTGTTTAGCAGATTTGCTTAAATAATAATATTACCAAATTACCAAAATGTTCCCAAACTGGCAGTTTGGGAATTTCCTGTTTTTGACCTGCTGATATTTGGACTAAACAAAACAGTTTAGTATGCAAATACAGCTAATTACTACACCTCAAGAGCTCCAGTCAGTTATTGACACTGCAGTCCAAAATGCATTTGAAAAAGCAAATATTCCTACCTCAAATTCAGTCATAGAAAAACCTATCACCGTTAAAGAGTTATGTGAGTTCTTAGGAGTAGGCGAACAGACCGTTATCCGTTGGAGAAAAAAGAAAAAGATCCCTTTTCTTCAACTAGGAACCAGGGTATTCTTTATGAAGTCGGAGGTCATATCAGCTCTTCAAAACAAAATAAGAGCAAGATGACTGATGCTTCAATAAACTATATGGAGCAAGTTGAGGCATTCTTTCAAAGATTACAGGAGCCACAAACATCTTTGAAGTCTAACAGCATTGGAATTTACTTCGTACTTCTTCTAATTCAAAAGAGAGCTGGGAAAGAAATTTTTAAAGTTTCGTATGGTGAAGTATTGCAATTAACTGGAATTGCAAGTCCTACCACATACTATAGTTGCATACAGCAACTTCATGATAACGGTTATATATTCTTCACTCCAGGTTCTGCAATGTATACACATTCAACTGTTCAAATTGTCCGTTTGCGTGAGGCTAAAACTTATGACACAGATTGTAAACTACGTTAAACTACATCTGGCCTTCCAAGACAAAATCCTGGAACATATAGACATGCGCCCCACTCACATAGCCGTTTACAATGCACTGTTTGC
Source organism: uncultured Pedobacter sp. (assembly GCA_965650335.1). GTDB lineage: Bacteria > Bacteroidota > Bacteroidia > Sphingobacteriales > Sphingobacteriaceae > Paradesertivirga. The sequence continues at coordinate 23,536 of CBFGOI010000045.1, forward strand.
TATAAACAATGCACAAAATTGGATTAGGGTTTTTCCAGTAGAATTTGGAGAAGTTATAGCTAGGTCTAAAGTTGATAAAGATACTTACTATAGAGCACTTAATTATCTTAACCAAAACGGATTCCTGGATTTATATGAAAAAGGTAAAAGTAAATATTCAAGAGCTCGTGTTTCGCTTAAGCTACTATACGAAATTTCGGAGGGTGAAACCGATAGTGAGCGGGATACTTATGGGGAACTTAATAAGGATGGTGAAAGGGAACATTTAATAAAACCTTTAAATAATAAACCTTATAAACATGAAACTTCTAAACCTATCGAGCTTTTCAGCTCTGAGAGTGATCAATACTCTTTTGAAATTTTTTGGGACTTGTATGATAAGAAAGTCGGTGACAAAAAGAAGCTCGAGAAAAAATGGGCTACAGTAAGATTAGAAGACCGAAAAAAAATATTCACTCACATTCCCCTTTATAAAAAATCCCAACCGGATAAAAAGTTCAGAAAACATCCTGAAACCTATCTCAACAATGAGTCATGGAAGGATGAAATAATTAAACAATCAAATGGAAAAGAAAATCGATCAATTACTAAAGTCATCAATCCAGCAACCATCTCAAAAGAGCGATACTTCGAACCACTCTAATATTCGTTTCACAGCAGAACAATTAAAAGTTATCATTCTAAAATCCTATCCAGGATTCAAGATCGATGAATGGAATGAAAAAATCTTTGATCTGCTATTATTTTACTTCACCGGTGATATGCGATTTGAAGAAGCAGGTTATAGTTTCAACAAAGGTATTCTTTTGAAAGGTCCTGTTGGTTGTGGTAAAACCACAATGATGCAAATCTTCCATGATAACCAAATTGCAAGTTATAAAGTTCAATCATGCATGAAGGTTGTTAATTTCTTCAATAAAAAAGATGAAAAAGGCAATCAATTCGGATACAATATCTTCGATAAATATGATCGTTTGAAGAAAGACAGGCTCAATGATTTCGGACATACCTTTTACGGAATGTGTTTTGATGATCTGGGTATTGAAGATCTGGGAAATTATTATGGACAATCTGTCGACGTACTAGCGCAAATTCTCTATTACCGATACGATTCGGGAATCAAAGCATACACTCATTGCACAACTAACCTTGATGCTCAAGAAGTAGAAGAAAGATATGGCACCCGTATTCGCGGCCGCTTCCGTGAAATGATGAATCCACTCTTCTTTGACCCAAACTCACCAGACAGAAGAAGATGACAAACCTTATAATTAAATCAAAGCAGTACATGGTTTCCAGGATGGAAGACGGCCAGCGAATTAAATTCTTTGTTGATGCTCCATGTAAATCTGATGCTATTACACAAGCCAAAGCTAACGGACTCACCGAAGACGGCTCACGCATTAGCGTTCAACAATTAAGAAGCGCATTATTAATATCAAAATAAAATGAAGAAGAAACCAGCCACAACAGCGGTCCAAAGCTTTATGGACAAATTAAACAGTCGAAGTAACACTTACCAAATGGCCAATTTGAACAAATCCACAACAAATAGATTTGCCACAACAAAGAAGCTGCAGGATCTGAGGAAAAAAGTAAATGCTTTGGAAAAAAAGCGTACATCTCTTATTGCTGATCTGAAAAAAGTGACATCAAGATTAAAAGCCGAAATGAATGACAGCCAAAATATTAAGAGCTTCAAGGATATCATGAACATAAGGCGACAAGAGATCCAGAAGCAAAAAGAAGATTGCTCCATCATTTTTAAAAACAGAACTAAATATTCAATCCATTACCCGGCTTAAATTAACTCAAAATAATCATGAAAAAATCACCAGAAAAAATACTTATCCATCAACAAACTGACAGTATTAATAAAATCATTGATGATGTCAATGAAATGCTTCCTTACTTTAAAGGCATCGTAGAAGAGTTTCAAAAGCTAGGGCTTGGTGGAATAACAAATTATCAAGAACTATTCAAATTATATCAGGATCCAGAGAAGTTTTGGAAACAAAAAGCTTATGCTAATATTCAAGTTCCGGAAATTGAAGGGCCCTTTGAAATTGATAAAGAAGCCTATGTGAAAGGCCAAGGCATCAAATTCAGAGACAACACGAAACTGTTAGCAGCTGTTGCGGAAACAAGAAGAATTGCACCGCACAAACTTAGCTCAATCGAATATTATACTATTGAAGAAGGGCAAGTGATTGTTAATAAAAACTCATTACAAGAGCTAGTCGATAATAAAACCGTATATGCTTCTACTCCTGAAGAAATTGCATTGGTTGAGGCACTTGACGCTCTCTCAAAAGACTTTGACAAAGTAAATAAGCTATATAAGAAAGCTACAGGACGGAGCCCATTCTGGCATAAGGCAGCTGCTGATTCTAGTAATAGAGAATTCAAGAACAATTTCGTATTAGTTAAGCAGGAAATCATTCCCGGCTCTAATAATAGGGGTTATGGTATTTCTGAAGTATCTCCTAACTATGAGCTCGTAGTTAAAATGAAAAAGGAACTGATTAAAACATCTTAATCATTCTATAAGTGAAAGAACTTTACATCAACGGTCGTCTAGTTGACCTTAGCGAGAATCCAATTGCTATGACTTATGCAGTCAACAACCTTGGTGAACTAAAGGACCGTCAGGCAAGCTTCAGTAATATGTTTAAGTGTCCACCCACAGAAAACAACCGGGAAATATTTGGATATGCTGATTCTGATTCATTTACTCAAGACCAGCCATATAAAATATTACCGGCTAAGCTTGTCCAGGAAGGAATTGAAATTTTACCCAAAGGTGTGGCGCTTATTCAGTCTGTTGATAAAAGTTTCGAAGTTCAGGTTTTATCCGGACTGAAAAGCTTTGCATCATTAATAGAAGGCAAATATTTAACCGACTTAACGTTTCCCGAACATCCATGGAATATTGATACTTGTACAAATACACAATCAAACCTAACTGAATTAAACTACCCAATTATTGATTATGGTTCATTAAGTGAATTGAACAAGACTGTTGACGTTAGACAGCTGAGGCCCGCGACATTCAATAAATATATCATTGACAGAATTATTACCGAAGCCGGTTATAACTGGGAAGGTGATGTAATGAATGATCCCATTTTCAATGCTGAAATATTACCATTCGCTAAAGATGCCTTTGAACATGGCCAGGCATTTATTGGAGAGAGAAAACAATATGCTTTAACGAGTACGAAAATTGCAGACCAATCCTTCTTTCCGAATGGTTGGGATACCCTGATGGTGGTGCAATTTGAGAAAGTAGTTGATATATCAGGTTCATTCGATGGTAGAATATACCTGTCAAAAATCAAATCAACATTTTCAATATCTGTCAAGTTCGATGCAACATTTTTTGCTGATCCGCCAAAGGAATATAATGTTGCAATTCAATTAAGGAAAGCTGGACAAACAAAATGGAACTTCTTTACTTTATTGGCACCATCTTCAGCAGTTGCATACCAAGTGTCAGGACAGCAAGATTTCAATGGCAATACCCTTGAAGCAGAAATTCAACTTAATGTTGGAGATAGCTTGCGTGTGGTAGTTGAACACTTCGCAAACTTTGGTAACAGATCCTATACAATCAAGTCTGGTGCTAAAATATCTGTAATGCCTATTGCCGGTAAAGTTCTTTTTGGTGACAATATTCAACTTGAAGCAACTCTTCCTAAAATATCACAGAAAGATCACCTGAAGGATTTCATGCAAAGGTATTGCCTTACTCCAGTGGTAGACAATTACAAAAAGACTATCTATTTTAAAAGCTTCACAAATCTTTACGAGAATAAACCGATTGCCAGGGATTGGACTAGCAAGTTTACAGCCCAACAGCCAGCAACAAAATTTAGTTTCGGGAACTATGGCCAGGTAAATTATGGTAAATATAAAGAAGATGCAGCACTACAAAACAAGGAATTAGGTATTGGTCGTTTCGTTGTGAATAATGAAACACTTAAACCCGAAAATGATGCTGTTATAAGTCCATTCGCTCCGACTGAAACAATAATAAAACTACAAGATCTTGAAGTTCCTTATATTAAAAAGATTGCGGATCCTTTAAAAACTTTAGACTTCACAGTAAAGACAGAACCACGAATTCTTATAAACAGGATTATTTCAAATCCTGGTATCTCCTTTACTGATGGTGTGAGTACCGTAATACCTAATTCAATTTCAGTTCCCTATTTTGTTAAAACAGGATTTGATGGACTTGGCTTTGATGAACTCTTTGATAGGCATTACTATGAACTGATCAATTATCTGTTGAGGAAACCCAGGCTAGTTACCCGGGAAGTTACATTGAATGAAGAGGACATTGCAGAGCTCGACCACTTCATTCCCATCTATGATGCAAACGAAGCGCAATATTATTACCTCAATCGGATCTCCGATTATATCGAGGGTGAACCCGCTAAATGTGAATTTATAAGAATGTAAATTATGGCAGACAAAATTATTATTGAAGTTGGTTTAGATAATGGTGAATATGCTAAACGTGCTGAAGACACTATTAAAAAAATCCAAGCCCTAAAAGATCAGCAAGCGTTATTGACTGCTCAAGGGAAAAAAGATACTGTTCAATTTGAACAGAATAAATTGAAGCTTCAAGAACTTGGCCGCGAACTGAAGGCAAACACTACATTGTCTCAGAATTATGAAGATAGTATTGTCGGTCTAAGAGCAAAATTATCAGTTCTAACCCTTCAATGGTCTCAGCTTAGTAAGGAACAGCGCGAGAATTCGGCTGAAGGTCGAGCGTTGTCCGCTCAAATGGCTGATACCACTAATAAATTAAAAGAGCAAGAGGGCCAAGTTGGAAACAATACTCGGAATGTAGGTAACTATAAACAATCGGTCAAAGATGCGATTAGTGAACTCGTTCCTTTTGGAGGACAAGTATTACAAGCAGCTAATGGTGCGAAGGTTATGGCCGGTAATATCAGTACTGGTTCAAGCACTTTAGGAGTTTTTAAAACTGCCTTAGCCGCAACCGGTATAGGGTTAATTATTCCCTTGATAGCTGCTCTTATCAATTATCTCAAAGGCTTTGATCCGCTCATTGATACAATCGAACAGTTCACAGCTGGAGCAAAAGCCGGATTTGAAGCACTTGGCCGTGTTGTTACAAATTTCATCACTAATATTAAATCAGTGGGTGATTTGCTTAACAAGCTGGGTAACATTATTGCTCATCCTATAGATAGTTTTAAATCACTAGGAAAGGAAATGGCAACGGCTGCAAAGCAGGCAGCAAGTTTGAAAGCTGCTCAACAAGACCTTACCGATGCAATGATTGCTCAGGACGTTCAGAACGCTAAAGCCGAACAGCAGATTGCACAATTAATGCTTCAGGCGAAAAACAGATCTCTTTCTGAAAAGGAAAGAACCAAGTTATTGCAGGAAGCCGCGCGGATCGACGAGGATAATTATAAAAAGCGTGCTAGCCTGATCAACCAGGACAACGAGCTGGCCATCAAGTCAGCTGCTATCCGGGGAAATCTTAGTCAAAAAGAAATCCAGCGTTTGCGAAACGAAGGAACAATTTATGCAATTGAACTTCAGAACCAGGGCAAATTGACTGAAGAAAATGTTGATGCAATTAAAAAGTCTGAATTATCCAGAATTGAAATATTAAAAGAGAGTACTAACCGCCAGGAAAAAATTCAGAACCAACAGGATGCACTTGCAGAAAAGGCAGCAGCTAAAGCTGAAAAGCTGGCTAAGGCCCGTCAAGAACGTTTAGAAAAAGCAAAGGAAGCCGATGAAGAGCGGGTTGCATCTTTAGTCCGAACTAATCAAACCATCCTCACAGAAAGGCAAAAGGAACTTAACTCCATCAATGCTGAAATCAATGAAAAGGTTGAGAAGTACAAAAAGTACGGCCGGACAACTGAGCAACTGGAGAAAGAACGCAATGCCAGGCTTAAAGAAGTTCGCGAAAGGTTCCACGAAGAAGACCTGAAGGCCATTGAAGATAACAATCGGCAAATTCAAGATATCCTGGTATCATCCATCAAGGATAATACTGAACGGGAGCTTGCACAAATTACTTTGTCCGGCCAGCGCCGTCTTTCCGAACAAGATAAAGTGATTAATGAATTAAAGAATAAAGTTTCAGAAGGAGAAAAAGGCTTAACTGATATAATCGCATCTGAAGAATTATTACGCCAGACAATCATTGAAGATAACGCCCGAATCAAGACCGAGAAAATTTCCGCTGCGGGTGATGAGGAACTTAAAAAAGCTCAAGAACTTCAGCTTGCTCTTGCTCAGCTGGCCGTTGATAGTGCTGGAAATCCCTCTGAACAGGCTGTTGCATTACAGGCACAACTTGATCAGGAATATGAAATAAGAATTGCCAATGCTTTAAGGCTGAATGAAGATACATATCTGATTCATCAAGAATTCGCGAATAAGCAGAAAGAACTTGATGCTGATATGATTCAGTATGCCACTGATCAGTTCAATGCATTCGGAGATTCGTTCCAACAGGTTGTTGGTAAAAATGCATTTGCGGCCAAAGTAGCAGCTGATTTGCAAATGAAAGCTAATGCCGGTATTGCTTTACAAAACAATATCTTGATTATACAGGAACAGGTTAGAGCTCTTGCATCACAGGGTAAACTTCCTTTCCCTGCAAACCTTGTTGCCATTGCTTCAACATTAGCGGCATTGGGGGGTGCAATATCATCTGCAAAAACACTATTCACATTACCCAAATTTCAAGATGGTGGTCTGTTTGAGTCTGATGGGCGTGGTGCTGTACTTCCAGGATACAGCAGAACGGATAATACGAATGCTAAGCTTAGAAGTGGTGAAGCGGTGATTGTTGCTGAGGCTGCCAGGGATCCGGAAGCGTTGGGGATGTTATCAGCAATAAATGTGAGATACGGCGGGCGCCCTCTTGTTGGACCTGGTTCTTCAGGATATCGATCTTCAACCTATCCGCATCTTGCATCCGGTGGAATTTATGGGAGCATCACCGGTGCGTCCATATCCCAAAGTGTTATTAATCCAAATGAGATAGCTGCAGCAATTGCATCTGAATTTTCTAAACTACCAGCTCCGATTGTGAATGTTAGAGACATTACAACCGTCCAACAAAAAACTGTAAAAACAGAAAATAATAGTCTATTTTAAATCCACCAAAATATGTTTGAAATAAATATATCTTCAAAGCGACTGACAATACCTGAAAATGTATCTGAAATTACGTTAGGTCAATTCATCAGGCTACGGGATTCATCTGAAATAGATAATCTTGAAAGATTGTCTATCATTTGCAATACCAGTAAAAAGGACCTTGCATCTTTAGAATGGTCTTCGAAAGCATATAAACAGTTAAATGATGCCATTGCTCTGACTACACATTTGAATCAAAGTATAGAAGAGCTTTTTAACACAGACCAAAAATTAATCACTCCGAATTCAGTCATAATCCTTGGTAAGGTAATAAAGATTCCAAAGGATTTAGAAAAGCAACCTTTCTGGCCATCCCGAAAAGTGAAAGAGATTCTCCAGGAACAAGTTGAAGCAACCGGAAAGGGTGAAGCCTTTGACCCTACCGACAAGATTGCTGATGTTCTTGCTCATTATTTGTACGTGCCATTCACGGAATTAACCTACAATGAATATCGCGCTGAAGAATTCAAAGAGGCCGTTTATGACCTACCGTTAAGCCAGGCAGTTGCACTTGCTAACTTTTTTTTTCTTCAGTGGAAACCCTTGTACTTAACGAAAACCAACAGCTTACTTACAAGTCTACTGATTTGGAAAAAGAGGCTGGTATTGAAATGTTCGCGATTTATGAAGACATCAATGTCTTAGAAGTCTTGTCGAATGGTAACCCCTTATTGTGGGATGATATTATGGCATTGCCATATGAGCGGGTGTTAACCCAGATGATGATGAATCAGGATAAAAGAAGGTTTGGTGATAACCTTCGAAGATTAATGACAGCCAAAAATGAATCTCATTAACTGATGCAAATAAAAGACTCGATAATTGATTATCTAAAAGAGTTACAAGATATTAATTCAACGACTCTAAAATCCTATTCTGGAGAAGATCCTATGAAGAACAGGGAAGTATCTTCAGAAATTCAAATGATACGTGAAATTGAAGCGATAAAACTTCGTGATCGAATACATGAGCTAAGCCGGTATATTGCTGTTATCAAACGAATTCAAACATGATTATATGTCATTATGTGTCGGCTGTAAAATGAATTTATTTTATTCATTCTATTCATATATGAATAAACGGCCTTTATTTACCCTCAAACGGCTGTTTTTACCGACACATATTAGCCAATTTATGGCCAAATGCCACAAATGCCACACCTAAAAAAGAGAAGAAAATCTGTCTTATTGAAGGCTGACAGACAGAAGTATTTAGTACATTAGATTCTATATTTTAATTAGGTAATGGAGGCCCTTGACTGATTATCGAGGGTTTTTTTATGCCTGATCTTTATTCATTCTATTCATATATGAATAAAAGTAGCTGAATAAGATTTTAAGATTCTGTATATATTTCGTTCATCCAGATTGAAATTTACAGCAGCGTCTAGGACAGCCTGGGTTTTCTTTTCACCGGCAGCTAACCTTGCATCTATATAAAAATAGATTTCCATTTGATAAATCACTTTTGATGGAAACAGGCCGGCTGAAATTAAGGATTTTAAAGCACCGCTCCGCTTTAGGTCATTCAGCACTTCAATGTTACTTTTAACTTTTAATTGAAACATATTACAGGTGCATCAATTTAGTTAAAATACGATAGAAGAAAAGAACAGACAGCTTATAGATGTCAAGATTTGTTTCGGAATTTGTTTATAATCTCGTTAAGATTAATTCCAATGCCTGCGATGTTCGGTTTAAGTTCTAAGTTGTCAACATCCAGGATTTTTTTTATCCAACCCTTCTTATTACCTGTATTAGTAAATCGTTCGACATGAAGACTCTTCTTAATTGAATCCAGTTTGCTTTTATATTCTGGAGTATAATAATGCTTATCTAAAAAATTCGACTGAAAATTTTCAATTTTAGTCATCCATTGATTAGGAAATTCCGATTCATCAATTAAGCTCTTTACAGCCTCCATGTGTAACCAGATTGAAAGATCGTGAAGGCGGGTTTGATATCCGGATAATTTATAGTCTCCATCTTCTTGAGCAAAATCACCATTCTCAATCATTAGATCATTGTCTCCAGGAGCATCGAGGTCTTTTAAAATATAATGAACGTCCTTATAGAGAGTTCGAAGAAAATACTTGTCAGAAGCTTGAAGTGGCATCAGGCGATTTTCGATGTATTCATCTAAGGAAATCTTCTCTACATTTCTTATTTCTTGAATGATTTGGATGTAATCCTCTCTGTTGTGCATGGCTGAATTTCGGAAATCAAATTGCTACCTATTTTACTACCCTTAAACAAAAAAGGCCGACATGAGAACATATCAGAATTTTTTCGTGGTACCAGCTGGAATCGAACCAGCTACACAAGGATTTTCAGTACTTTGATCTACCAACTGAGATATG
>CBFGOI010000046.1:0-32966 GCA_965650335.1 uncultured Pedobacter sp.
TTGTTGGTGGAGGCCCCACGGGTGTAGAACTCGCAGGAGCAATAAGTGAACTTCGAAAGCATGTTTTTCCTAAAGACTATAAAGAACTGAACATTAAACAAATGGATATCAATCTGGTACAAAGCGGTGATCAGTTATTGAAGGGAATGTCGGCAGAGGCTTCGGAAAAAGCGTTAAAATTTTTAGAAGACTATGGTGTGAAAGTCTGGCTTAATCGGCGGGTAAAATCCTACGACGGGCAAACAGTATTGCTCGATTCGGGTGAAGAATTAAAGGCTCAAACATTGATATGGACAGCTGGAGTAATAGGATCGCCTATAAAAGGATTAAGGGAAGAGAGTATTATAAATAGCAACAGAATACTCGTTGATCAATTCAACCAGGTAAAGGGCTACGATAATATTTATGCGGTGGGCGATGTGGCCTGCATGATAACGAATGAGTATCCGGAAGGGCATCCTATGGTTGCACAACCTGCCATCCAGCAAGGCAAACTGCTTGCTAAAAATTTAATAAAACGCCTTAATGGTCAGGCACAAACTCCTTTTCATTACCACGATCAGGGTTCGATGGCAACGATTGGCCGTAATCGGGCTGTAGCGGATTTTAAGCTATTCAAGAGGGAATTCAGAACGCAAGGCTTTCTCGCATGGCTGATCTGGATGTTTATCCACCTGATTTCAATTATCAGCTTTAAGAACCGCCTCATAGTTTTGCTAAACTGGATAACCAGCTATTTTAGTTACGATAAGGGAATAAGACTGATTTTAGGCAAAAAGAAGGAATAAAGACCTTTATCTCAAGCTCAAACTCTAAAATTTTATAAATCTTTTCCATGATTATATAACAAATCCGCTCCCGATTAAGCGACATTTGAGTATTCAAAAAAGGAGAACATGAGCATTCCGAATTCAAGTATAAAAGAAAACTTTCCTGTTACCGGCTTAAGTTGTGCATCCTGCGCAATCAGTGCGGAAACTATTTTGCAATCGCAAAAAGGAGTTATTAATGCTGTTGTAAACTTTGCCAATAATACTGCGTCGGTAGAATATCTCCCTTCTGAGATACAACCAGAAGACTTAAAATCGGCTGTTCAAACGGTTGGCTACGATTTACTAATCGAAGACACTGAAACTGCAAAAACAAAGGTCGAAAGTATAGAAAAACAAAAGTCAAAAGACCTGGAAAGAAAAACCTGGCTCTCTATATTATCTTCCATTCCGATTGTAGGCATGGGAATGTTTTTCATGCATATGCCTTACAACAATTATATCCAATGGGCACTTGCAACCCCTGTAGTTTTAATCTTCGGACAACAGTTTTTTGTGAATGCCTATAAGCAGGCGAAGCATGGCTCGGCCAATATGGACACATTGGTGGCTTTGAGCACCGGGATTGCTTATTTGTTCAGCATATTTAATACGCTGTATCCGCAGTTCTGGACCAGCCGTGGTTTGGAAGCCCATGTGTATTTTGAGGCTGCCGCCGTTGTAATTTCCTTCATCCTTTTAGGCAGGCTTTTAGAGGAAAATGCTAAATCGAATACTTCCGAAGCCATAAAAAAGCTCATGGGACTTCAGCCCAAAACGGTGATTCGCATTTCGAATAGTGTCGAGCAGATCGTCCCGATAGAGGAAGTACATGTAAATGATATTCTGCTGGTAAAGCCGGGAGAGAAAATCCCGCTCGACGGAAAAGTACTTTCAGGATCTTCTTATGTGGACGAGAGCATGATTAGCGGAGAACCCGTCCCTGTATTGAAAGAGAAAGATTCGGCGGTTTTTGGCGGTACTATCAACCAAAAAGGCAGCTTTAGTTTCGTTGCCGAAAAAGTTGGCAAAGATACCTTGCTCGCCCAAATCATTAAACTTGTTCAGGATGCCCAGGGCAGTAAAGCCCCGGTACAAAAACTGGTTGATAAAATCGCGGGAATATTTGTGCCTGTGGTGATTGGTATTGCTGTGATCAGCTTTTTCACCTGGATGGTTTTAGGGGGAGATAACGGATTTACCCAAGGTTTATTGGCAATGGTAACGGTGCTGGTTATTGCCTGCCCCTGCGCATTGGGACTTGCAACTCCCACTGCGATTATGGTGGGCGTAGGTAAAGGTGCTGAAAACGGCATTTTGATTAAAGACGCAGAAAGTTTGGAACAGGCTAAAAACGTGAACGCCATTGTTCTGGATAAAACCGGAACTATCACCGAAGGAAAACCAGAAGTTATAGCCATTGAATGGAAGGCAGGCGTAGATCAAAAAGAACTTTCGAATTTGATTTATAGCATCGAATCGCAATCAGAGCATCCGCTTGCAGATGCTGTTGTTAAGCATTTACAAGCACAAAAACTAACAAAACTGCCTTTAGATTCCTTCGAAAGTTTAACAGGTGAAGGTGTTTTTGCCTTGCACAAGGGCGATGCCTATTTTGTCGGAAGTCCGAAATTGATGACACAGAATTCAATTTTCATTGATGAGGCCTTGAAGCAAAAATCAGAGGAATGGCTTTACCAGGCATATACAGTTATATGGATTTCGGATAAAGAAAATGCTTTGGCGGCCATCGGGATAGCTGATAAGATAAAAAGCACTTCCGCGGCAGCTGTGCAGGCTTTGCAGGATATGAACATCGATGTTTATATGCTCACCGGCGACAATGAAAAAACAGCTCAGGCAGTAGCCAAAAAGATCGGCATACTAAATTACAGGGCAGAAACATTGCCGGCCGATAAGGCAAACTTTGTGAAAGAATTACAACAGCAGGGAAAGAAAGTGGCCATGGTTGGCGATGGCATAAACGACAGCCAGGCCCTGGCTCAGGCCGATGTTAGTATTGCTATGGGGAAAGGTACAGACATTGCCATGGATGTAGCAAAAATGACTCTTATCTCCTCGAACTTATTACAGGTACCAAAGGCTATTCAACTTTCGAGGGAAACTGTAAAAGTGATTAAGCAGAATCTGTTTTGGGCCTTCATTTATAATATTATCGGAATACCAATTGCAGCGGGTATACTGTATCCTTTTACAGGATTTTTATTAAACCCAATGCTGGCAGGTGGAGCAATGGCTCTGAGCAGCGTGAGTGTAGTAACAAACAGCTTACGACTGAAGTACATTAAAATACAATCAAGAGTCGACAGCAAAAGCATTGAATCAACTAATTTTCAATAAAGTAATAATCATGAAAAAGTATCAATTCAAAACAACAATAAATTGTGGCGGATGTATAGCGAAAGTTACACCTCATCTAAATTCAAATTCCGACATCAAAAACTGGAGCGTGGATATTAACAGTCCGGAGAAAGTTCTTACAGTTGAAACCGAAAGTTTACAACAGCAGGAAGTAAAAGGAATTATCGAAAAACTTGGCTTTAAGGCGGATGAAATTCGGACCTAAGCTATTTAAACAAGTAAGCTTTTAATATGTTATACATATACCCACCTCCAAAATCTAAGGATTTTCTTAAGAAAGACAAAGGTTGAGTGATGAGGGTTAAGCAAGCGGTTGGGCCTCCTTTGTGGCCTAGCCGTTTTTTTTTCTAATCTTCCTAAAATTGTTACCTCCTGAACAACATATCCATTTGGACTTGTATCCGTAAAATAAGATTTTTACGTAATACCGATTATTCTTTAAATGAAGGAATTACAAAAAATCGTTAAGGCTTTTGAGGATGCAGATAAACGGGGGCTGAAAACAACTTTGGCAACAGTTGTTCAGGTCATCGGCTCGGCCTACCGGCACGAAGGAGCCAGAATGTTGGTGACAGAAAACGGTGAGCTGACTGGTGCGATAAGTGGCGGCTGCCTTGAAGGCGATGCATTGCGAAAAGCCCGACTTGCGATGACCGAAAACCGGAAAATGCTGGTCACGTATGACACCATGGATGAAGATGATGCCACCTTAGGAGTTGGATTGGGGTGCAATGGCATCATCCAGGTTTTACTCGAACCCATTAATTCAGCAGATCCATTCAACCCGATCGAACTCTTTAGAACATTCCTTTCGAGAAGGCAACATGCAGTTCTGGGAACTTTTTTTTCAATCGACAATAAACTCGACCACCAACACGGAACATGTTTGCTGGCAACGAATGACAGTAAAATAGCCGGAAGATTTGAAAACCCGATTAAAGAGGCCTTTATCAGAGATGCACAAGCGGTTTTAGCAAACGGTCAATCCATTATCCGGCATTATCCGCAAAGCAATATCACAGGCTTTGTTGAGTACCTACAACCACCAATACACCTTTTAATTTTCGGCGCCGGCAACGATGCAATCCCCGTAGTGGGATTCGCTGAAATTTTAGGATGGGAAGTGTCTGTTATTGACGGACGCTCGAATTATGCCACATCTGCTCGCTTCCCAACCGCAAAACAACTATTAGTTGCCAAACCCGAACAGGCTTTCGCTGATCTAATTATCGATACCCAGACTGTGGCTGTTTTGATGAGTCACAACTATAATTACGATCTGGCTGCTTTAAAACAGCTGATAAACCTTGATCTGAACTATGTTGGCGCCTTGGGCCCGAAAAAGAAACTAAACCGAATGCTGGATCAGCTTTCGGATGAAGGCCTTTACATATCTGAAAAAAAACGATCAACCATATTTGGACCAAGCGGCCTCGATATAGGCTCTGAAACTCCCGAAGAAATTGCGCTGTCTATCGTCTCAGAAATTAAAGCGGTTCTGTCAAATAGAAATGGGACTTCCTTAAAGCACAGGCCTTCAGAAGATAATTCGGTGGAACCTGTGTTTAAAAAACATGCGAATGCAAAGTTCGCTTCATGCGCTATCAACTTATGACCGCCCTCATTATTCTTGCAGCGGGTTCCTCCACTCGATTAGGACAACCAAAACAAAAACTCTTTTATAAAGGGAAAAGCCTTTTAAAGCTTGCTGTTGATGAAGGACTGGCTTCACGATGCTATCCTGTACTGGTAGTTTTAGGCGCCAACGAAGGAGAAGTTCGCGCTGAAATAGACTCGAACGAGGTTCAAAGCGTGTTAAATAAGGATTGGGAGAATGGGATGTCCTCTTCTATTAAATGTGGAATAAATGCTCTTGTTAAAAGCAATCCAGATGTTTCTGAAGTCATCCTAATGCTTTGCGACCAGCCTTTTGTTGATGCTGAAATTTTAAACAAGCTTATTACCCAAAAGCAGCTAAGCGGAAAAGCTATTGCAGCTTGCACCTATGATAATACTCTGGGAACGCCAGTTCTGTTCGACCGTATATTCTTTTCTCAGCTCTTGTGTCTTGAAGGGCAGCAAGGCGCAAAAAAGCTGATTTTTAATAATAAAGATCAGGTAGTATCGATTCCGTTTCCTTTTGGGAACATAGACATTGATACAATGGAAGATTATGAAAAGTTAAAAGGAATCTAAGTCTCTCAGTAAATTGAAAAAGCTATCCGGAAATAGCTTTTTCTAATTTTTTTAATTTTATGGGGCAACGTTTAAAGTTATGTCGGCTGATTCCAATCCTTCTGATTGGGCTTTAAAAATTATTTTTCCTTTCCCCCCTGAAGCTTTTATTATCGCAATCGCTTTGCCCTGGTGAGCCTGGCGCTCAGTAGCCTGGTAAGGCTCATGACTGGTAATGTTTCCGTTGTCGACCGCAGCAATTACACCCGGACCGGAAACGCTGAATTTAATAAGATTGTCGGAATTTGGACAGGGAACACCATTTGCATCAACGACTGTCGCAGTGACAAATGAAACATCATCCCAATTTTTGGTAAGTGCTGATTGGCTGCTTGTCAGAATGATCTTAGCAGGTGCTCCTGCAGACTTAAATTCTTCTGATGCAACTTCTTTACCTTGATTTCTACCAATTGCTTTAATTGTCCCTTTTTCAAAAGTCACATCCCACTCTCTCGGCGAGTCGTTGGCAGGTTTTGGTAGCGCCCCTAAAGATTTCCCGTTAAGGAAAAGCTCTACATCATCGCAATTGCTGTAAACCTGAACTTTTGCGTTGTCATAAGTATCAAAATCTGTTGGGGTCCAGTTCGCCACCCAAGCACCAACGCCGGCATTCTCCGCCCGTCTTACAATATGAACCACGGGTTTATCAGACCACCAGCTTTGACGCTGCAACGACTGTTGTTTCCAATTGCCTGCACGATCGAATAAACCCTGATTGTTTGTAGTCTCCGGCCAGTCGGCTTCACCTAAATAATCAACACCGGTCCATAAAAACTGTCCGGCCATGTACGGCTTATCGCGTAAAGCAAGCCACTGATTCAATACATGCGTATTTTCGGTTCCAATTACCTTCCAGTGAGGATTGTTTTCATGAGCGGCGATCAATTCATTTTCACGATAGTTTTGCCCAACTACATCCATATGTTCTGCGAAACCGTTTAAATAAACTTTAGAATTTGCCGGGCGGAACAAGCCCATAGTTACCGGCCTCGTACCATCATATTTCTTCACCACATCTTCCTGATCTTTATATACTTTATATCCGGCAGGATAGCTAAGATCATCATGTATTTCGTTTCCGATGCTGTAAATTACAATGGAAGGATGATTTCGATCTCTCAAAACCATATCCCGGGTATCTTTCTCCCACCAGTCTTTAAAATACAGGTTATAGCCTTTTTCTCCGTTATGTTTTGCAGAGGTCCATGTGTCGAAGGTTTCGTCCATTACCACAAAACCCATTTTGTCGCAAAGATCCAGAAATTCCGGTGCCACCGGGTTGTGGGATGTCCGTATGCCATTTACACCCACCTGTTTTAGTAATTTGAAACGTTGCTCCCAAACTCCAAGAGGAACTGCCGCACCAACAGCACCGCCATCATGATGCAAACACACCCCTTTTATTTTGTAATTTTTGTCGTTCAGCCAAAAACCTGTAGCAGCATCAAACCTGCTGGTTTTTATTCCGAAGGTAGTAGTTTGATCATCCAGAATAGTTTGCCCTGAAAGCACCTTAGTTACTGCTTCATATAAATTAGGCTGTTCAATATCCCAAAGCTTAGGATTACTGACATTGATATTCTGAACAAATTCAACGGTTTTCCCTTTCGGGATAGACTGCTTGCTTGTTGCCGTTTGAACAACTTTTCCTGCTGCATCCAGAATAGAAGTTTCTAAAATGTATTCTGAAGTGGCATTGCCCTTGTTTTCAATCTCAGCCTTAATATTCACGGTCGCTTTATCTTTAGAAACAATAGGCGTTGTAATAAAAGTTCCCCATTGAGTAAAGTGAACCGGGTTGACAGAGACTAAACGGACATGCCGATAAATACCGGCCCCCTGGTAATATCTTGAAGCTGGCTGAGCAGTATTATCAGCTCTCACCGCAATAACGTTCGTCTTTCCCTTGCCAAAGTTTAAATACTTTGTTAAATCATAATTAAAACTGATGTAGCCATACGGCCGTTTTCCCAAATGAATTCCATTGATCCAAACATCACTATTCATCATCACGCCATCAAACTCGATAGTGTGAAGCTTTTGAGCATCGGCGTCTGTTAGAGTAAATGTTTTACGGTACCAGCCGATACCTGAGGGCAAATACCCGCCACCACGCGCTGTAGGATTGGTTTTGTCGTATGGCCCTTCTATGCTCCAATCATGAGGCACATCAAGAGTTCTCCACTTTGCATCATTAAACGAAGTTTTTTCTGCTCCGGGGGCGTCACTTTTCAAAAAACGCCAGTCAGTATCGAAAGAAGTAACTTTACGTGACTGTGCTTTCACATTTATCTCTGATGCAAACAAAAATGTGAGTAAAAATATCTGCCATTTCCAGTTACCTGAATTGAATAGGTGCTTCATTTTTAAATTGGTTATGAGGTACAAATTATCGCTTTAAATGATTTAATCGTGTAAAAACTCCCTTACATAAAAAGGCTATACTTAGAATGATAAAGGCTTAAGCCAAAATCTTATCGATCGCAGCAAGCTCGCCAGAACTAAAGCTGGTGTTTTTTAAGGCCTGTAAAGAATCCGTAATCTGCTCTGGTTTACTTGCGCCTATTAGCACAGTGGTTACTCGTTTATCTTTTAAAACCCATGATAAAGCCATGTGAGCCAGTTTTTGTCCGCGTTGTTGCGCAATTTCATTCAGCGCTTTTATTTTTTCAATCCTTTCGGGAGTAATGTGGTCTTCCTTTAAAAACACTCCGCTGGTTGCAACTCTCGAATCCGCAGGAATGCCGTGCAGATATTTATCTGTTAACAGGCCTTGCGCCAAGGGCGAAAACGGAATGCAGCCAACTCCTTCTTTTTCGAGTAGATCTAATAAACCACCCTCTACCCATCTTTCAAACATTGAGTATTTGGGCTGATGTATAAGGCAAGGCGTACCTAAGTCTTTTAATATTTTAAAAGCTCTTTCGGCTTCTGCCGGACGATAATTGGATATCCCCACATACAATGCTTTTCCCTGCCTAACGATTAAATCCAGGGCAGCCATGGTTTCTTCAAGTGGGGTATTGGGGTCAGGGCGATGATGATAGAATATATCCACATAGTCCAACTTCATTCTTTTTAAACTCTGATCAAGACTTGAAGCCAGGTATTTCTTGGATCCCCAATCCCCGTAAGGGCCATCCCACATAGTGTAACCGGCCTTAGTCGAAATAATAAGTTCATCGCGATAATTACGCAGATCCTGGAATAATATTTTCCCAAAATTCTCCTCTGCTGAGCCTGGCGGCGGACCATAATTATTTGCAAGGTCGAAATGAGTAATTCCATGGTCAAAGGCGGTCTTAACCAGGTTCCTGCTATTTTCGAAATTGTTTACATGTCCGAAATTGTGCCACAAACCGAGTGACATTGCAGAAAGCTTAATGCCGCTGTTTCCGCAGCGACGATATTCCATTGTATTGTAGCGTTCGAGTGAAGGGGTGTATGTCATTCTGTTAGCAATAAAATTGTATTACAATTATGAATATTTTGTTTTGAGAGCTTTCCTTACCGATGAGTCGCGAGTAACTACCACAGGCTCTAAAATTACCTTAGGTGTATTGGCTATGGAGCTTTTTCCGGAAATTATATTGAATATTAAGTTGAAAGCTTCCTCGCCCATTTTAATCGTTTGCTGATCGATGGTTGATAAAGATGGGCTGATATGCTCGCCAAACATATCGTTGCAAAAACCGAAAATACCTACGTCTTCGGGCACCCTGATATTGCGTTTTTTTAATTCTTTGATGGCTCCAAGTGCAGTGATATCCTCGACTGCAAAAATTGCATCAGGAGGATTATCCAGGCTCATAAAAGAATCTACCCCTTTCTGTCCAGCATTCAGTGATACATCTCCTTCATAAACCAAAGAATTATCGAAACTGATATTGTGGGATTTGAGCGCAGCGGCATAACCCCGTAAACGCTCGTCGAATATTTTGCTATGCAGCGGACCCGAGATATGGGCAATACGCGTGTAGCCTTGCTCTAAAAGGCTTTCGGTGGCTTTAAAAGCGCCCAGATAATCATCAATAACAACAGATGGAATACCCAGGTCATCATTGTTCCGGTCAAAGAATGCAATGGGAATATTTTCCTGCTGAACTTTTTTGAAGTGAGCAAAATTACGTGTGTGCTTGGCTATTGATACCAAAATACCGTCAACCCTTGCGCTGATAAACGCATCGATGCCCTTTACCTCATACTCTTCAGTTTCGTTAGATTGATAGATTAAAACATCGTAGCCTTTGCGATTGGCAAGATTGGCAATGCCATGAATTACCGAACCGAAAAACGTATGCTCGGCAGTGGGAATTAAAACACCGATAACATGACTCTTACCCGAACGTAATGAAGATGCTATATTATTACGCTTATAATCAAGAGCTTCAGCGGTTTCCTTAACCAGCTTCTTGGTCTTAGCGCTGATCTCCGGATGATCACTCAATGCCCGCGAAACTGTCGCCGGGGTGAGCTTAAGCTTTTCAGCAATATCGGTGAGTGTAATCCTTTTCAAAATTTCCGTAATCGTTTACGAAATTAAAAATAAAAAATTATCTCTGTTACTTCCTCTTGCAAAAAATCACCGTTGAATCCTTTTTGTTACAAAACTCCAGATCAGAAAACCAAAAAATAATGCGCTTAGATAACTAGCGGCAATTGCAATGTAGTCGCCATGTTTAGTGTAATAGGTTAGCTCATCGTTCAAATTGATATCCTCTTTTAAGGCTGTAGCATGCCACCACTTGCTGCGTTTAGTGATATCTCCACGTTGATTGATAAAGCCGGAAATTCCAGTATTCGCTGAACGTGCAACCCAACGCCTTGTCTCTATCGCACGCAATTTAGCATAAAGCATGTGCTGATCTTTTCCAGATGTATTACCCCACCATGCGTCATTAGTTACAATTGCGATAAATTGCGCACCTTTACTTACATAATCAGACACATATTCTCCCCATATAGACTCATAACAAATAACGGGGGCTGCGCCAATACCACTTTGAGAATAAAAAACCGTAGGCTCCTTCTGACTACCGTAGCCGCCTGTTGTGCCTCCGAAGGCTGCAAAAACTGGCTTCATAAAAGATAAAGCCGATGAAAAAGGCGTCTGCTCTACACCCGGAACGAGTTTCGATTTATGGTAAAACTGTACCCTGGCAGAGCTTTCTATTTGAACGGCAGCATTAAAGCTGTCGTAATATTTCATACTCGGAGCATAATACCTGGCAGTTTTCGTCACTGCGGAATCATACATTAAATAACTTGAAATTCCGGACAGCACATTACCATTAGGATACTTTTTCAGAAAGTTTTGCACTTGCAAAAAGTTGCTGTTTGTGTGGATGGAAGCCTCGTCGGTATCTTCGGGGATGGCAGTTTCCGGCCAGATAAAATATTCAGTATTCACCTGGGCTACTGAATCAGACAAGCGAATTAATTGTTGTACTTGAGCTGAAGATGGCAAACCACCAAATTTTAGGTAAGGATCTACATTGGGCTGCACCACTACAATATTAGAAGGATTTTCGGCCTCCTTGTAATTTGTATAAAGAGTTATTGAATAAAGTATCGGAATAACAATTACTATCGCAAAACTCCATCCGAAATTCTTTCTATCTGCTGTCTTCTTCTTGAAAGCCAGATAATATTCGAAGCCTAGAATATTCGCGATCCAAACCCACAAACTTCCGCCATAAACGCCTGTAAATTCATACCACTGAACTATTTGATGAAAATTCGAAAAACCATTCCCGATATTCATCCATGGAAATGCCAGATCCCAGGTTTGATGAAGATATTCGTATCCCAACCAAAAGCAAACCAGTCCCATGTAGCTGGTCATTTTACCGGATACCAGGCGTAAGCGATAGTACAACCAAAAACAGACGGCCATTAAAAGGGCAGCTAGTCCAAAAGGGATTAGAGACACAAGTAAGGCAAGCCATACGGGCATCACTGCATTCAGGGAGTTAAACACCCAGTAAATGCATGAGGTATTCCAAACGGTGAAAGCGAAAAGAGACAGATAAAAGACTTTTTTACCTTTACCTTTTAAATCAGATGATAAAATGTTCTCTGTAGCAAGCAGCAATGGAATAAACGCTATCAAGAGCAGAATTGATGTATAAGGCATTGGCGGCCAGGCCAACCATGCGATAAAAGCCGTAGCTAATCCTAAAGTATAATTATTGCGCACGTTATAGCTGCGATAAGATATCGGCTTTTTTAGCTTCGTATTCTTCCTGCGTAATGAGTTGCTTTTCGTATAAACCTCGTAATTTTTGAAGCTTTTGCGTGATCTCGTCCTCTAAAGATTTCACTATCTCAGGAACCGGCACACTCGGAGCAGCAGGCACTACAGGAGCATCATAACTCTTGGGAATATTTTCTTCTATAACGGGCTTTGATTCCGTTTCAGGTAAAGGTCTTAGCGCCTTTTCTTTCTCTAAAGCACGTTGCCTTTCCAATTCTCTGTCGCGTTCCAATTGCTGATTGCAGAATTGAAAAAGTTTTCTGGCCTGAACTTTTGGAATGTAGTCTATCGTAAGGTTTTCGCCCGTTAAAGGCACCGCTGTAAACTTCGCCCCGAAAAATTCCTCTTTAAAAGACACTTCTTTTATGTCCTTCCAGCTATATATTTCGAAATTTGTTGTTAATCCAAGATTTCCAGGCTTGCAAAAGATAAGGCGCTTATCTGTCACCACGATAGAATCAGGAATAAGAGTTACAGCCGGTTTTTTCTGAACGGCAAGATAAACTACCTGTTCTCCGGGTGTAAGCATATCTTCAATTTTCCCTAAAACTTTCTCCGCGGTTTTAGGATCTTGTTCGTCGTTTATAAAGGGTTCGATGCGCATGTTTTAAATGGGAATTCAAAAGTCAAAATTAAAAATTCAAAATTCAGAAAGCATAGAGACAAAAGTTAAAAGTAAAAATTAAAAAAGAAATTTGCTCAACTTAAATACGCAAGGAAATTCATTCATTTATTCTGTCCTTCATTTTATCCTTCTTCTTCTCACTCTTTTCCCTACCCGCAACGCAGAGGACAAACTCTCCTTTTACGGTATGTGTGTCAAAATAAATTTTTATCTCTGTTAAGGTTCCTCTTACTGTTTCTTCAAACATTTTTGTTAGCTCTCTGGATACAGATGCCTGTCGATCTTCGCCGAATACAAAGGCAAGCTCTTCAAGCGTTTTTAATATCCGATGTGGCGATTCATAGAAAATCATGGTACGTTCTTCTTCAGCTAACTCTTTTAAGCGTGTTTGCCGGCCCTTCTTTACAGGAAGAAACCCTTCAAACGTAAACCTGTCGTTGGGCAAGCCCGAATTCACCAAAGCAGGGACAAAGGCCGTCGCTCCGGGCAGACATTCTATCTCGAGGTCGTTTTTTAGAACCTCTCTGACTAGAAAGAAGCCAGGATCAGAAATCGCCGGCGTTCCGGCATCGGATATCAGGGCGACATTTTTACCTTCTTTTAAAAAACGCACAATCTCGCTGCTTGCTTTATGCTCGTTATGCTGATGATGAGCGAAGACCTTTTTATCAATCTCAAAATGCTTAAGCAAAGGTCCACTTGTGCGAGTATCTTCTGCCAGGATAATATCGGCTTCTTTTAAAATTCTGATGGCTCTTAAAGTAATATCTTCAAGGTTGCCTATGGGTGTTGGTACGAGATAGAGTTTGCCGGTCATTGTATACTTTTAATTTGATTTAAGTTCCTGTTCCAGTTCTTCAATTTGCGGCAAGGAAGACTTTAATTCATCAGGAATCGCTTTAACCCTACTTACAGCTGATGATAGAAATGCTTCGCCATGCAAATGTGCAACTGGTTGTTGCATATTTACATTAACATGTTGATTAATGCTTTCTAAAAGTGCAACAACTTGTTGCACTTTCGAAACCTCATTTTTATAAGCCGGCTCGAGTTCATTAATTTTGCACAATACATTGTAGGGATATGAACTGGCAAAGCTTCGCATATATTTAAGATTCCTTGTAGAAAACCCTTTGATCTGAGGAAATCCTTTTCGAAGATCGGCAGAAAGGCGCTCGATGATTTTGGCTCCCCAACCTTCATTTTGCTGATTTTCAAGAATAAAGTTGCCTAACTGCCAATACAATAGCAACATTTGGCTGTTAGCAGCAATGACTGTTTTTAACTGAGCTTGCTGAATTTTAAGTTTAACTTCAGTTAAAAGCTTGAAATAATTACCCTTCTCAACCATACTATTTTTTAATGATATAAAAACTAGGGAATATTAAGCTTTTTTTCTAGACAAAAAAATGGCAAATCGCGACCTGCAAAATAGATTTCTCCCCTTTTAATGTACCCTCTTTTTTCATAAAAATTGATCGCTCTAAGATTTCCGCTATACGCGTCAAGTCGAATAGAAGTGAAGCCATTTTTTAAACCATAATTTTCTGCAAAGTCCATCAAACTTCTGGCAAATCCATTATTTTGATGTGACGGCGCAATCGCCAGGCGATGAATAATGAGTACCAAGCCGATGTCTTCCCATTTTACAGATTTATATTCCGGCTCCTGATCTGTATTTATTGAAATTACACCCACGCATGTTTTTTCATTTTCATCATATAATCCATAGCTATGCCCCCGTAAAATATCACTTGAGATCACTTCTATATTAGGATAACTTTGATTCCATTGAAAAATGCCTTCTTTTTCCATGGCGAGTTTACAGTTTTGAAAAATTTCAAAGATTGCTTGACGATAATTGGTCGTAGCTTGTTGAATAATCATATATAGTAGGGAAACTACTTACTAAATACTATAAATAAATAATCTCCTAGGCTATTCTCATACTTCTTCTTTATACTTAGGAATTTTCCAATACTCAAATCCTTTTGAAGTTGCTCAAGGCCGAACGTGATCTCCGCTTCATTCGCTAACATTGCAAAAGACGAAATCCCACTTCGAACTCTCGAGTCGAAATATATTTCGGGTTTGTGTTTTCCTGAGTACAAAAACAAATCGTTTAAATTTCTCTCAATAAAATATTTTTCTGATCCAACTAAGCGGAAGCCTGTATTAACGGCCGCATCTTCTAATGTGCGTAATGAGGGCATTTTATCTATAGAAGCACATAACATTTTAGGGAAATAATGATTAAGCCAATACCTCCCCATTTGTTCCGGTGTAGATGTAAAAAACACAAGTTTGCTGCCTTTCTTTAAAACTCGAGATAACTCGTTAAAAGACTTTTCAATATTATCCCAATGATGAACTGTAAGAATTGCTATAGCCGCATCAAACGTCTGATCACCCATCGGAATCTTTTCTGCAGATCCTTGCAGCCACTTAACCTTATTACTTTTTAAACATGCTTGTTCAAGCATTTTAGTTGAAGGGTCAATTCCCCACAAGGATAAACCCTTCTCAGAAAACTTGACAGTGTAATTCTGGTTCCACAACCGATATCGAGATAATTTTTACTCAGATTTGCCGAAAGAAGATCTAAGAGCCTTTCTATAATATATGTATCACCTTGCCTCGTGAAGTTATACTCACATGCGATTTTGTCATAAATTGGCATATACGCAGTTTTATTGTTGATCATATCTATAAAGTTAAGTAAGCTAATTCCCAAAAAATCTCACAACTCATAACCCACAACTCATAACTCATCTTATCTTTGTCGAAATTTTTCAAAAGATGCTGCAAGTTAATTATATCCGTGAAAACAGGGAAAAGGTTTTAGAGCGACTAGCGTTAAAGAATTTTAAACAACCTGAGCTGGTAGATGAAATTATCGGATTAGATGAGGAACGCCGTAAAACACAGGTTCAACTGGATAACGTATCTGCCCAGTCTAACTCCATTGCCAAGCAAATTGGAGATTTAATGCGCCAGGGCGAGAAGCAAAAAGCTGAAAGCTTGAAAGCTGAAAGTCCCATTTTAAAAGAAAAAGCAAAGGGTTTTGGCGACAGGCTTGCCGCAATTGAAGAAGAATTACAAAACAAAATAGTTATTCTGCCCAATCTCCCTCACTCGTCAGTACCTAAAGGAAGCATGCCGGAAGAAAACGAGACAATTTTTGAGCATGGTGAAAAACCAACACTTTCAGAAAATGCATTACCCCATTGGGAACTGGCGGCCAAATACGATATCATAGATTTTGAACTCGGAAATAAAATTGCCGGAGCCGGATTTCCTGTTTATAAAGGAAAAGGGGCCAAACTTCAGCGAGCATTAATCAACTTTTTTCTGGATAACGCCGAGACCGAAGGCTATCGCGAAATGCAGCCCCCGATAGTTGTGAATGAAGCCTCTGGCTTTGGAACCGGTCAGCTTCCTGACAAAGAAGGACAAATGTATCATGTCGGCGTTGATAATCTTTATCTTATTCCAACCGCCGAAGTTCCGATAACAAATTTATACAGAGACGTGATCGTAAAGGAAGAGGAACTCCCGATAAAAAACTGTGCCTATACCCCTTGCTTCCGCCGCGAAGCCGGATCTTACGGCGCTCATGTACGTGGATTAAACCGCCTGCATCAATTTGATAAGGTGGAAATTGTACAGGTCGCTCACCCCGACAACTCTTACGACATATTAGAAGGAATGAGCAAATATGTGCAGTCCTTATTACAAAAACTTGAGCTCCCTTACCGCGTTCTTCGTCTCTGCGGCGGCGATATGAGTTTTGCATCGGCACTAACTTACGATATGGAAACCTGGTGCGCAGCACAAGGGCGCTGGTTAGAGGTATCATCGGTATCTAACTTCGAAACATTCCAAAGTAATCGCTTAAAACTTCGTTTTAAAGGCAAAGAAGGGAAGCCACAACTGGCACATACACTAAACGGAAGCGCCCTGGCTCTACCGCGAATTGTTGCAACCTTATTAGAGAATAATCAAACCGACAAAGGAATAAAGATCCCTGCAGCTTTGGTTCCGTATACAAAGTTTGAATGGATTGATTAGCGAATCATCACGCCATCAAAACAATTATGTGAATGTAGCGGTTATAGAATCATTAGTAAATACACCAATGTGAGATATTATGCGCATTTGGACTAATTAGAAAGTCTTTCTAGTAAATCCAAAGATCTGAAATAAGTGGTTTAGCTCCATTTACTAATTTGTCGAACAAGATTTAATATATGCCTAAACGGATACTTATTTTTGATGATGATGTAGATATCCTCTCTATTTGCACTTATATACTCGAAGAGCAAGGATGGGAAGTACATACTTCGCCACACTGCAACAATATAGATACAAGAGTTAGAGCTATTAAACCCGATGTAATTTTAATGGACAACTGGATTCCGGATACCGGAGGAGTTGTTGCCACACAAACATTAAAAAGTCAGGCGGATCTGAAGGATATCCCCGTTATTTATTTCTCCGCAAACAACGATATTCAAACCCTGGCCAAGCAGGCAGGTGCTGACACTTATCTCGAAAAGCCATTCGATTTAAATGAACTAGAAATTGTTATCAACAGAATGGCCGAAAACCGACCCAAACTCGGCTTAGCTTAAAACTTCTTCCAGAATAAGGTGTGATTTTACATCTCCAAAGTTTTCTATATGAAGTGCATAATAGTGCAGCACTTTGGACAATAAAATTTTTCTATTCTGAGATTTGATGTTCAAAAAGCAAAGATTTTCAAAAGTACACCCGATAAGATTAATAAAATCTTCAGTTAAGTCTTCTTCGATGAAAAATTGATGGAGCGGTTGATCCCGAGTATATCTTCCTTCTTTTAAATCAAAAAACTTCGCCTCTTTTTCTAAAGTCCTGTCGGGATAAAAGCCAAGATACTTGGTAAGCCTCAATAAAAAAAAAAGATGAAAGTTGGCCAGCCCTTCCTCTGTTCTATCCAAAAGCTCTATAGCGTTGAAAATATAATTAAACAAGGGTTCATCTTCATAATGCTGCTTTAGCGACTTGTATAAAACTTCGTTAATGAACAAAGCCAGAGAACTTTTTATCGTATCATAAGGGATGCTTTGCAAAACTGGTTGGTTTCTAAGCTCAGAAATCCGTTGAAGATTGCCAGTTGGTTTATGATATACCACCATCTCTAAAAGATGCAGCGGTTGGAGCATGTTCGATTTAATTTTGGATTTAGTTTTTTTTACTCCATTAATCAGGTACGACTGCAATCCGAATTTGTCGGTAAAAATCTGAGCCACCACACTGCTTTCAGAATAATCTGTTGTCTTAATAACAATACCTCGTATTTTATGAAGCATACAAGAGAATTTTTGGAAGAAAAATACAAATGCCAATTATTGCCGACAGCACAGCGGTAAGCAAGACTGCGGCCGAAGACAGATCTTTCACAATACCTGCCTTACGATTATATTCTGGCGAGACCAAGTCGACCAGTACTTCAAGTGCAGTATTAAAAAGCTCGGCTACTATCACCAATAATATCGCCGCCGAAATCCACAGCCACTCCATTAGGCTCAAACCAATAAAACATCCTAAAGCAATCGCTGCTAGCGCAGAAAAACTATGGACCTTAAAATTTATCTGCGTCGCAAATGCATAATTCACTCCCTGCCATGCATAAATAAATCCTTTAAAAAACTTTTTCATTTTATGCTTCCGTTAAGGGCAAATCCCTTGCCAGGGATTAAACAAATCTCAACAACTATGGATAGTACGCCCACCAAATTAAGTAATTTTTGTAGTTTTGCCCCAAATTTCAGTCGTTGAGTTAATAATATATGTGGGAGAAGCTTTCTAAATTCATACTTTCTAATCGTCTCCCAATAATTGTATTTTTTGTTCTTGTAACCATATTCATGGGTTATAAAACCAGCCAGGTTCGCCTGTCTTTTGCTGGCACAAAAGCTCTTCCAACAACCGATACCGCCTTTACCCGTTACATCGAGTTCAAGAAAAATTTTGGCGAAGACGGCAGCGTAATGGTCTTAGGAGTTCAATCGCCTAAAATATGGGAGCTGAACACATTTAATGCCTGGACTACTTTAAGCTCCGACATTAAAAAGCTCCACGGCATTAAACAAGTACTTTCAAGTTCAACCTTATTCGAATTAAAAAAAGACACACTGAACAAAAAGTTTGTTTTGCAACCTCTCATAAAAAAAGCCATTGCAACTTCCATAGAGATGGATAGCATCCGGAAGCATATTTATAGTCTTAGCTTTTATGATGGATTGATCTTCAACTCGAAAACGAATGCCGCCCTTATGGCTATCACTTTCGAAGGTAATGTTTTAAACTCAAGAGAGCGCATTCCGGTTATCAATTCAATTCTTGATAAAACACGTGCATTTGAAAAAGCACAAAATATTGACATCCATTACTCTGGTTTACCATATATCAGAACTGTAATCAGCAAAAAAGTGTCTGAAGAGTTCGCACTCTTCCTTGGTCTTTCGGTGTTAGTTGCCGCAATAATCTTGCTGATCTTTTTCCACTCATTTCATCCCGTAATATTTCCTGTTTTGGTAGTTATCGCCGGTGTACTTTGGAGTCTGGGGATTTTAGTTTTATTTGGGTACGAACTAACCTTGTTAACCGGACTTATCCCACCTCTTATTGTTGTAATAGGCATACCTAACAGCATTTTACTGCTTAATAAATTCCACAACGAATTTACCGTTCATGGCGATAAAAAACTCGCTTTAAGAATAGTTATTGAGAAAATAGCAATTACAACATTCATTGCTAATCTAACTACAGCAGTTGGGTTTGGCGTATTATATTTCACCGAAAGTGAGTTATTAATGCAATTTGGGATCGTTGCGGCAATTGGTGTGATGATTACCTGGTTCATGAGCTTATGCCTGATCCCAATAATTTTCAGTTATCTTCCTGATCCACACACAAAACAAACCAAACACTTAAGTCGTCCTTTGTTAAATGGCGTACTTGACTTTTTAAATAACCTGGCCCAAACCAAACGCCCTGCTATTTATATAAGCACCATACTTCTGGTAATAGTATCCTGTTTCGGAATCAGTCGCATAAACATAAATGGTTATGTGGTTGATGATCTTCCAAAAAATGATCCCGTTTATGAGGACATGGGATTTTTCGAAAAAAACTTCGATGGAGTGCTGCCCCTCGAAGTGAGTATTGATACCAAACGAAAAAACGGAGTGATGAAACTCCCGGTAATAAAAAAAATTGAAAAGCTACAGGACATGATATCAGAATATCCTGAAATTTCACGGCCGGTATCTTTGGTTGAAGTGCTAAAATTTTCGTCGCAGGGATTTTATGACGGCAATCCTGAGTTCTATAGGGTTCCAAACGAAATGGAAATGAACTTTATCCTTAGCTATGCCGCTAACTCTGGTGGCAACGGCAACATGCTAAAAAGCTTTGTCGACAGCAATAAACAAATTGCGCGAGTAAGTTTCCAAATGGCTGATGTTGGTTCTTCCCGGGTAAATCAGCTTTTAAATGAAATTAAGCCCAGGGTTGATTCAATTTTTAACCCCGACCGTTACCAGGTAGATCTTACAGGTTCAAGTGTGATTTTCGTAAAGGGAACCAATTATCTTTTGGATAATCTGCGCGATAGCTTATTGCTGGCATTAGCATTAATCGCACTGATTATGTGGGTACTATTCAAAGGATTTAAGATGATTCTCATATCATTAATTCCCAATATAATTCCTCTTATAATTACGGCAGGGATTATGGGCTTTTTTGGTATTCCCCTAAAACCTTCAACGATATTGATTTTTAGTATTGCTTTAGGGATAGCCTCCGACCAGACAATCTATTTTCTAACCCGCTACAGACAAGAACTCAAGTCGACCAAACTATCCATTTCAGCCATAGTTGAAGACACCTTGAAAGAAACAGGTTTGAGTATGATTTATGTGGCGCTAATCTTATTTTTTGGATTTGGAATTTTTGTAGCCTCCACCTTTGGCGGGACAGTTTCGCTCGGAATCCTGCTTTCTATAACCTTGTTATTAGCGCTTGTTTCCAATCTTACTTTATTGCCGGCCTTATTACTTTCGATGGAAAGCAGAATAACTAAGAAAAACAAAAAAGCGAATTAGAAACCGCTTATTTTACCTCGAGCTTGTGATTGCCAAACTTCTCAGCATCATCAGCTCTTTCTTCTTTAATTCCCTGATATTCAACCTTTCTTACAAGGGTATAAAATATTAACAGAAAGCCGACCCCGAATAAAATTGTACCGATCAACATCGCCCAACCATACAAATCGTTACCATTGGACTTTAACATATAACCCAGTATATTTAAAGCTATTCCTGCAACAAATGCAATCACGCCTCTTCTTACAAATCGATTTTTCATCTTTTTTATCCTTTTCGGAGATTAGAAATTGAATAATTGTTATGCGTCTCACTTTATAGCAGACAACATTTCTAATGCTCCATCTATAATTAAGCTAAAACCAAGCCAAGCAGCATTCGACGTGCACACCCTCTTATTATATGGCTCAAGATTATCATCTGTAGTATTTTGTATACAATAGTATCGAAACAGTATACAGAAGAGCCTTACATCTAAGAAACATTCAGCAACTTCATATACTCTTCTCTCGAAATATATTCAGCTCCCATACTTTCAAGATGCTCTGTGTGAAACTGACAGTCTATCAAAGAATAATTTGCATGCCGACAAAGCCAAATCAAAGCAGTTTTGGAAGCATTAGCGGCGATACTAAACATACTCTCGCCACAAAAAACATCTCCGACTTTTACGCCATACAAACCACCCACCAATTCATTATCACGCCAAACTTCAATTGAATGCGCCATGCCTTGTTTATGTAAATTCAGATATGCCTCCTGCATCTCAGAAATTATCCAGGTACCATCCTGATCTTTTCGTTCAATAGAAGCACAGGATTTTATAACCTGCTCAAAAGCCTGATCTTGACTAACGCGATAAACATCCGATTTGAGAAGTTTACGCATGCTTTTTGAAACTTTTACTTTTTCCGGAAAAAGCACAAATCGTTCATGAGGTGAATACCATAAAATCGGAGTTTCTTCTGAATACCATGGAAATATCCCCAAGCTATAGGCAAGTTTTAATCGATCCACAGATAAATCGCCTCCAACTGCCAAAAGGCCATCTTCTTCAGCGAGTTCGGGAGCTGGGAACAGCAGGACGTTCTTTTCAAGTTTAAAAATCACAGAAAAGCCTTTTTACATTAAACCTTCGATTCGCACAACAGTCCTACTATAAGTTTTAAAAGAGTTTAGGGTTCTAGTTTAGTATTGATTAAAGCGGTCAGATTATTGGCCGCTTTTTTATTTTGGTACAGATCACCTGCATTTTTCAAAAAGCAATTTTTCAGACTTGTTGCT
The DNA here is from genome assembly GCA_965650335.1 of uncultured Pedobacter sp. Classification (GTDB taxonomy): domain Bacteria; phylum Bacteroidota; class Bacteroidia; order Sphingobacteriales; family Sphingobacteriaceae; genus Paradesertivirga. Next base: position 21,742 of record CBFGOI010000046.1, read on the forward strand.
TCCCAATTGTCTGATCAGGTTCAGATCTTCACAAGCACCTTCGCTATCACCTTGCTTAAGCTTTTGAGTAGCTTGCTTCAACAACCGGTCGAAAAATCGTTCATCATAGCCTAATTGCTTTTTTAATTCAAGAACTTTTGATTCATCGGCCGCAGAATAATTTCCTGAAGCCTTTTTATCGTAAAAATTCATCACAGCGCGACTCAGATCCTGTCTGGCTTTATACGCTGCTATGGCGTCTTGAATATCGTCGGACGACCGCTCACTGCAATTATATTGTTTCAATTCAAAATTGATAGGAATAACGATGGATTGTGTCGTATCAAAAGATGCCGGAACAATCCATCGACCAGAAGTTAGTCGCACTATTCGCAGCGCTTCGGCATCTAAATCAATTCCATAACCCTTTTGAACTCTGGAGCCAAAGATCCTGCCTTTCTTTGTAAGCTGAAAGCTGATATGAATGGTTCCCTGAAGACAGTTCTGCTTGGCATATTCAGGATAAATAAGATTGTTGGATATAAAAGTATTCAGACTTTTTGCTCCGCCCTTAAACGAGGGCAGCAGGTCGGCTTTCGTTGTACCGAAAACCGTCAGCAAAATAAGCAATGTCATTTTTAAAGCCATAGTTCAATCTATCAAAGCCAACGGACTTATTGTACTGTATTTACCTGTAGATTATTCTTCGGTGTCCGGCTGCCGTGGCTCCTGGCTGATCTTATCAAAAATCTGATCCATACGTTCAACGTACGTGTTTGTATCATCAAGAAAAAACTCAAGCTGAGGAACAATCCGCGCCTGATTCTTTATTCTTGCACCCAATTTGTACCGAATTTCACCCGCATGAGCTTTTACTGTATTTAACGCTAGAGCAGTATTAGCATTGTTGAAAAAGCTTAAAAAAACGCGGGCTATAGCCAGATCGGGTGTAATACGCACCTTGGTTATTGTAACTAACGTGTTCGGCAAAAAACTCATGCCTTCCCGCTGAAATATCTCTGCAAGGTCTTTTTGAATTACCCCCGCAAACTTTTGCTGACGTTTAGATTCCATAAAATTACGTATATATTAGTTTTCCCCTTCTATATCAGGATACAACAAAGCGTCGTACGGGTATCTTTCCTGGTGAATGTTCTTAACCTTCGAATATAAAAGACTTCGCAGTTCATCCACATTTTCTCTATTTGTTGCTGAAATAAAAACGGCAGGACTGTTATGCTTTCCCATCCAGCTATTTTTGAATTCATCAAGACTTAAACTAACACCGGTTTCATTATCATGCTCCGGCTTATAAGCATCTATCTTATTAAAAACCGTTATAATTTCCTTATCGATTACGCCTAAGTCCTTTAACGTTTCATTCACGGTTTTTATCTGATCTTCAAATGTTGGATGTGAAATATCAACCACATGAATCAAAATATCGGCTTCCCTGACTTCGTCCAGGGTCGACTTAAAACATTCTACTAAGTGGTGGGGCAGTTTCCGGATAAAGCCGACTGTGTCAGAAAGCAGAAAAGGAAGATTTTCTATTACAACTTTTCTAACAGTGGTATCTAGTGTTGCAAATAATTTATTCTCTGCAAATACATCCGATTTTGAGAGCATATTCATGATGGTAGATTTGCCAACGTTTGTGTATCCTACCAATGCCACTCTAACTAGTTGCCCACGGTTTTTCCGTTGAGTCTCGTTCTGCCGATCGATTATTTTCAACCGATCTTTTAGCAAAGCAATCTTATCCTGAATAATCCGTCTATCTGTTTCGATCTGACTTTCACCTGGCCCGCGCATCCCGATTCCACCTTTTTGCCTCTCTAAGTGAGTCCACAAACGTGTTAAACGCGGCAACAGATATTGTAATTGTGCCAGCTCCACCTGTGTTCTTGCCTGGGATGTTTGTGCCCTCGAAGCAAAAATATCAAGGATTAAATTACTGCGATCAAGTATCTTAACCTGTAATTCGCGCTCTATATTTCGCAACTGAGAAGGACTAAGCTCATCATCAAAAACCACAATATCAATCTCTTCTGACTTTACATATGCCCCTATCTCTTCAAGTTTCCCGGTTCCTACAAACGTTGCTCTGTCGGCACGCTGCATCTTTTGAGTGAAAGTCTTTTCAGTGATACCCCCAGCGGTGTCTACCAGAAATTCCAGTTCTTCCAGGTACTCACGTTCTTTTTCTTCGGTTTCATTTGGAGTTATAATGCCAACTAAAACGGCACGCTCCGGCTTAATAGCTGTATCGAAGAATTTCTGTTTACCCATTCCTTAATATTTTTGTTTATCCCCTACGGGATCTTAATAACTAACAATAAAACAGTAATACTGATTTACTTTATTATTGGAGAACGTTTAGCTGAGAAACAAAGTCCTTCATCGCCTTACCTGGATCTTCTTCTTTCATAAAGTTCTCACCAATTAGAAATCCGTTAAACCCGGCTTTTTTCAATTCGTGTATGGTGTTTGGATTGCTGATGCCACTTTCAGAAATTTTAAGAAACTTATCAGGAATCTGAGTTACCAGATCATATGAATGTTGTAAAGAAACAGAAAAATCTGCCAGATTTCTGTTGTTTACACCTACTGCATCCAAATCATCGCAAAGACTTTGTTCAAGCTCCCGCTGACTGTGTACTTCCAGCAAAACACTCATACCTAAATTCTTTGCAAGTCGGGCGAATTTCTCAATGGTTTTAGGGTCTAGAATAGCGGCGATCAACAATATAATATCCGCGCCAATCGCTTTAGCCTCAATTATCTGATACTCATCTAAAATAAACTCTTTGCGCAGTATTGGAACGGTATTCGCCGCTCTGGCCTGTAACAGATCGCTGATTTTCCCGCCAAAAAATTCCGAATCTGTTAACACCGACAATGCCGACGCACCGGCGTCTGCATAAGCCTTTGTTACCGTTGCAGCACTAACTTTGTCATTGATAATTCCCTTTGATGGCGAAGCTCTTTTAAACTCTGCTATGATTCCTGTTCTTTCCGGCGATAGCACGAATTCTCTCATAGAATAACATTCGCGGTGAAACAACTCATCCTCTTCTAATCGACTTATCGAAACTCGCGAGCGTGCCTCGGCAATCTCCTGTAATTTATGTTTTACAATTTTATCAAGTATTGTACTCCCTGTGTTCGTTGCCATGTTGTTTTATTTAGCAGGGTTGTTTAACCAATTACTTATCATTTGTTTTCCATTCTCTGTTAAAACAGATTCGGGATGAAACTGAACACCACGCACATCATACTGCTTATGGCGCAAACCCATAATAACTCCTTCAGTATCTTTAGCAGTTATAATCAGCTCTTCCGGCAGGTCCTCACGGCTTACCGCCCAAGAGTGATATCGGCCTACGTTGTATGTTTGCGGCAACTCATCGAATAAAATTTCATCTTTATCTAAAACCTGCATGGCTGTTGCCCGGCCGTGTACCGGATACGAAAGATTGTATAAACTGCCGCCAAAAACCTCGGCGATAGCCTGTACACCCAAACAGACCCCTAAAATACTTTTTGTAGGAGAATACGTTTTTATTACATCCAATAATAAACCTGCCTCTGAGGGTATTCCCGGTCCGGGTGATAATAAAATTTTATCGAACGCTTCTATATCTCCCAAATCAAACTTATCGTTTCTCAAAACCGTAGGATCATATCCGCACTCATTTAATAAATGAACCAGATTAAAGGTGAAAGAATCGTAATTATCTATTACTACTATGCTCATTTTAAGCCTTTTCAAAAGTGGATACTATTGTTTCTGCCAGTTTTATGGCCATCCGCAAGGCCATAATCTTATTATTTACTTCTGCCAATTCGCTTTGTGGATTCGAGTCTGCTACAATTCCCGCCCCAGCCTGGTAATGTAACATATTATTCCGGCTCATAAATGAGCGAATCATTATGGCATGATTGAAATCTCCGTTAAATCCCATAAACCCGATTGCACCACTATAAAAGCCTCGCGGACCGTTTTCAAAGCGGTCAATCAAGGTCATAGCCATATATTTTGGTGCACCGCTTAGTGTTCCCGCGGGGAATGTATCTCCAACTACATAAAATGGATCAGTACCTTCTTTTAATTTCCCGGTAACTTTAGACACCAGGTGAATAATATGTGAATAATACTGAACTTCTTTAAAGGCCCGCACTTCAACATTTTTGCAATGCCTGCTAAGATCATTTCTAGCCAGGTCTACCAGCATCACATGCTCAGCACTTTCTTTAGGGTCGTTTTCAAGCTTTTCGGCCAATTCAGCATCCATCTGATCATTGCCGGTACGCCTGAATGTTCCTGCTATGGGATAAATGGTAGCTTCGTTATTTTTAATAGTCAGCTGAGCTTCGGGCGATGATCCGAAGAGTTTAAAATCTCCGTAATCAAAATAGAAAAGATAAGGAGATGGATTGATAGATCGTAAGGCTCTGTACACATTGAACTCGTCTCCCTGGAAAGATTGCGAAAATGCTCTCGAAGGCACTATCTGAAAAACATCGCCACGATAAATATGCTTTTTAAGATCTTCAATAACTTTTATAAAACCTTCATCAGTAAAATTAGAACTCTCATCGCCCGCAGCTTCAAAGCGATACTCAGGGAAATCCTTATTCTGAATCAAATATTGAATGCGTTCTATTCCGGATTCTTCATCGACGCCAGGACGATGCTCAAAAAGGTACAACTCGTTTTTAAAATGGTCTATAGCAATCACATACCGATAGATATGATATTGCAATAAAGGAATATTTCTTGGACCCGAACGGTCTGTCTGCAATTTAATGTCTTCGTAGTGCTCAATGCTTTCAAAGGTGAAATACCCAAACAAGCCATTTGATATAAATTTAAAAGCAGTCTCGTCTGTAGATGTGAAACTATTTCTGAATTTAGTTACTTCCGCAAGCAAATCTAAGTTCTCGGCAGGTAGTGTTTCTTTCTTTCCATTTGGAAAGTAAGTAGATAGAACTTTTTCATCAAGACTTATGCCTGCGATCGGATCGCAGCAAACATAGCTCATGCTGTTTTCGCGGCTATGATAATCCGAGCTTTCTAAAAGAATGCTGTTAGGAAAAACATCCCGCATCCGCAGATAAATACTCACCGGAGTAGTTGTATCTGCAAGTAATTTTTTAAACGAAGTATGTAATGTATACATATAATAAAATTAGGCCTGTGATAGGGGCAGATTAGAGCAAAAAAAACCCGACGGTTGAGCGTCGGGTTGATATATAATGTCGTTTATTTTCAAATACGAAACATACTTTCACCAGACGCAAGTCGACTCCAGCCACCACCAACTCTTTGTATGTTTTAAAATCATCATTTGAACAAAAATAGAAAGAAATTCAGAACTGTCAATAGTTTTATCGATTATCTTATTTGCCTACTACAGGCCTTCCGCTTAAAACAATAGCAACTACAATAATTATAAAGGCAAGACTGTAAAAAATCGCAACAGTTTTGTGTTTGACAACATCATTCAAAAGCTTTTTTGATTTTGAGTATCCCACAGTAATTAATGCCACAGCAATTAGCATCATTACAATATGTTCAACCGTCCAATAACGTAATGTAGCATCTTTCATCGCGGTGCCCATCTCGGCTGCTTTTACATAAGGGCTAACAAAATATAAGATGAGACCTAATACTAGCTGAATATGAGTACTTATAAGGGTAAAAAGATTCACCCTTTTGTTGCCTGCGGTAAATGCTTTATTACCAAACCATCCTGCTAAACTAAGAATGATTGCTATGATAAGCAGTAACATTACCACATATCTTAATCCCGAGTGTGCTTCTAATAAAAATTGATACATTGTTTGATTTTTTCTCAAAGTAACAAAAAATGCATCATTTAAGAGAAAAATGAAAGAAATTCAGACTTAACAGAACCTTTATGCTAACATAATTTTCAGTTAAAAACGTATAAATAAGTTTACAGAAAGATTTATCTATCATGTCGCCGATAAAACATTATAACACACTTGATGATGTCCTTAGCTATTTTCTAAGTCTGCTTCCCGAAGCGAAGCCTGACAGAATAGCTTCGATAAGCAAATATGCCCGAATAAATAATGAAGAAATAAAAGTTCAGGCTGTTAAACGGAAAGATGCTTCAGGATTTACATGGAATTTAGAAATTACCGTGGATTTTGCTGTTTAAGTCTTAGAATTTTCAGATTTTTCTAAACAAGTCTACTCACATTTTGTAATTATTAGCACTAACGCTTTACAAAATGGACAGAAGGGTAATCATTGTAGAAGACGAGGATAACGTCAGAGAAACCTTAGAACTACTTTTAACAAATGCGGGCTTTAAGGTTACAAGCTCGGCAACTGGTACAGACATTTTTGAAACAATCCATAATTTTAATCCGGACATCATTCTTCTGGATGTTATGTTGGATAATTTAGATGGCAGGGATATTTGCAGGTCAATTAAGGAGGATCTCGCCACTCGTCACATTCCTGTAATTATGCTTTCAGGTGTCCCGGATGTCTACAATGCAATACTCGATGTCGGAGCAAACGACGTAGTAGCAAAACCCTTTGATGAAATAACTCTTTTAAACCGAATTGAAAGACAGCTTTCCAATTCTAGTATTCAACTTTAATTTCAGCGAGAACGAATTTCTTGGAAGCCTCAAATCTTCCAGCAGTACGTCGCAAAACAAAAAATTTTTAATAGATCGAATTTCAAACCAATCTCGTACATTATATAAATTGTACTATCATGAAATTGAGATCATTCTTCTATATGCTTTTAAGCACCCTGCTACTTTTTTCTTGCCACCTTTCTGGTCAGCAAAAAACTAATGCGGTAAAGCCAACTGCAGCGCCCGGAAAAGCCATAGCGGTTTTCGCCGAAGGATGCTTTTGGTGTTCCGAACATATTTTCGAAGAAATTGCTGGTGTTGATTCAGCAATTTCAGGTTATACAGGCGGGCATTTAAAAAACCCGAGTTACGAACAGGTATGTACAGAAACTACCGGCCACGCGGAAGCAATTATGGTGTATTATAATCCAAAAATTGTTTCATACTCCGATTTGCTTGATGCATTTTTCAGCTCTCATGATCCAACGACTTTGAATCGCCAGGGCCCGGATGTTGGCACATCGTACCGCTCTGCGATATTTTATAATACCCCGGCCGAAGAGGAACTGGTTAGAAAGGCCATTATGAAATGGACCCCGGCATTTAAAAAACCTATAGTTACCGAGGTCGCTCGCCTGAAAGCGTTCTATCGTGCCGAAGACTATCATCAGAATTATGCAGCTTCCAATCCGGGCAACTCCTATATAAGAGGAGTATCAATGCCGCGATTCGAATCATTTAAACGAGAATGCAAACTAAAGCTGAAAGAATAATAAAACCTACATGAGTTTTCCGATGACCAAGAGCAATGAATTTAACGGAGCGTGCTCTTTAACAACGCTAAAAGAAAACTCTGCTGAAAATAAGCTCATGCAAGCTTCAAAGCCGATAAAAAATAATTCAATGAAAATAAATAGGCATGGTTTTAGCCATTGGGCTATATTCTATATCTTGTACCCTTAATGGATTATCAGGTCTTTACCCTGCCTAACGGCATTCGTCTTTTACATAAACCTACACCGTCTTCACTGTCTCATGCCTGCATCATTATTAACGCGGGTTCAAGAGATGAGAAGCAAGGAAAAGATGGTCTCGCTCATTTTATCGAGCACTTATTGTTTAAAAGAACTGAGAAACGAAGTACCACGCAAATTCTGAACCGTCTTGAGCTTGTAGGAGGTGATTTAAACGCTTATACCACCAAAGAATACACTTGCCTCCACGCCTCGTTTTTAAATCCATATCTGGAAAGAGCATTAGAGCTTTTTCAGGATCTTGTTTTTCATTCTATGTTTCCACAGGATGAGATTGAAAAAGAAAGAAGCGTAATTCTTGATGAAATTGCCTCTTATCAGGATCAACCCGAAGAAGCTATTCAGGACGATTTTGAAGATATCCTCTTCGCTGGTCATCCGTTAGGAAGAAATATTCTCGGCACGAATGATAGCGTTAAAGCATTGGAGCGTCCGGATATTCTAAATTTTCTAAGCGCCAACTATAATACTCACGAAATCGTCGTAGGGGTTTTAGGAAATTATGATTTTAAAAAGCTTTGTAAGCTTTTCACGAAGATCTACTCAGAAATACCCGAAAGGAAAATAAGTTTAGATCGTAAGCCGTTTAAAGGTAATAAACCGTCAGAAAGCCGAATTGAAAAATCAATCGGTCAAACCCATTGCGTAATTGGCAATCAGGCGTATTCCATTCATCACGAATATAAAACCGGATTGATGTTGCTCAACAATCTTTTGGGCGGTACAGGTATGAGTTCGAGACTTAATCTTCAAATCCGGGAGAAATATGGAATAGCTTATACAATAGAATCGAACTATACCGGCTTCAGCGATACAGGAATATTCTCAATTTACTTCGGAACCGATGCTGAAAAATCAAGGAGAGCATTATCCATGGTGCACAAGGAACTAAAAAAGCTGCGGGAAAATAAATTATCGGCAATTGCTTTGCGACAGGCACAGCAAAAATTCACAGGTTTGATTGCTTTGGGAGAAGAAAACAGGATTGGCTTAATAATTTCGATGACCAAAAGCTTAACAGATTATGGAAAAGCAGATACGCTTGAAGAGATGTATGCCAAAATAAATGCGGTTACCGCAGATCAGGTGCTTGAAATTGCAAATGAGATTTTCGATCCTGCAAAGCTTACATCACTTGTATTTGAACCGTCAGAATAGCGTTTAAATCGGCAGTAGATATTTCTAATCCCCCTTATTTAATTATTTTTGCAAAATGAAGTTACCGATTATAGCGTACGGAGATCCGGTTTTAAGAAAAAAGGCAGTAGATATTCCGCAAGACTACCCTAACCTGCCTAACCTGATCGAAAACATGTTCGACACGATGTATAATGCCAATGGTGTTGGAATTGCTGCGCCGCAAATCGGTCTTTCCATACGTCTTTTTGTGATCGACTTAAGCGATAAAGACGAACCTGAACTTCAAGGTTTTAAAAAGGTGTTTATCAATGCGCAAGTTTTAAATGAAGAGGGAGAAAAATGGGACTTTAATGAAGGTTGCTTGAGCATTCCTGATATCCGCGAAGATATAAGCCGAAATCAAAAAGTTACAATTTCTTATTTCGATGAAGATTGGAGTCAGCACACAGAAACTTTTTCAGGCTTTAAGGCACGCGTTATTCAACACGAGTACGACCATATTGAAGGTAAATTATTTACAGACAAATTGAGCCCTCTTAGACGAGCTATGTTGAAAAGCAAACTTGATTCAATATCGAGAGGTGCTGTTAAAGTAGATTATAGGATGAAATTTCCAGCGGCTTCCAAAAAACGCTAATCGCCGTTCGCACGGCTTTTATCTCCCTGCATAATTTGCTGGATCAGAGCTCCCCAGGCAAAAGGATTTAATAAAGGATTAGCTCCGCGCTGATTCATATTTTTATTGCTTAATGCAATATGGTTGTTTTGAAAATTCAGGTTATTCATCTCTGTTCCATCGCGCGGAAGACTTCGTGCCATCGCCATTAAAGAGGTTCTGGTTACATTTTTTCTGGCAATTTCTAAGTCGTCATCCGCAAATTTCATCGCCAGAAAATCGCGGTTGAAATCATCTATGCTTGCCCATGGAAGCACACGGACCATGGGTAAATTCACGACCTCTGCCTTCAATTTTATAATGACTGTGTATTTTTTATCCGGCACGTTTGCAGGGATAACAAGAGCTTCCCGCCGATATCCGATTGAACTAAAAACGATCGTATCACCCTCATGAGCTACAAAAGAAAAATAACCCTGGTGGTTTGCAGAGAAGGTTTTACCTCTATCAGACCTGTTGGATATTGAAACATAAGGAACCACTACATTGGAATCGAGATTGTAAACAAGTCCCGAAAATTGAACAATAGGTTTTTCCTGAGCTTGAGAAAATCCCAGTGCAGAACATAAAATTAATATAGCGAGCATGTGCTTCATCAGTGTAAACCTAACAAAAATTGTGCAAGACTAATGTTAAAATCTGTTAAGAAAATGCTGTAGGCTCCTTGATAAAAGGGTAATGTTATAAAAAAGCGATTCGTTATTACTAACGGATCGCTTTTACATTATTGAATATCAGGTTAATTCAGCGCTTGTGGCATTACGGCATTGGGGTCATCCATATCTGTAAGGTTAACGGCCTCAACACCTTCTATTTCGGGCACTGCCTTTTTTATTGCCTGCTCAATACCCGCTTTAAGAGTCATAATACTCATCGGACAAGATCCGCAAGCGCCAAGTAGCTTTAGCTTAACTATTTTATCTGATGTAATCTCTTCTACAGATACATTGCCTCCATCTGCCTCTAAATAAGGACGGATGGTATCCAGAGCACTTTCCACTTTTTGCAACAAATCCATTGTAAATCTTTTTTATAAAAATACAAAATTTTATTCTTTTAACCTACTTTCGCCGGCGTTTTGGCATTTGCTATCGACACTTGTTGCGCAATTCGTTCTGCAATGTCTAAGAAAGCGACAGACATAGGGTTGCCTTCATTTAAAATGACAGGGCTTCCAGCGTCTCCGGCATCGCTGATACTTTGCACCAATGGAATCTCTCCTAAAAATGCTGTATTGTACATTTCTGCCAGCCTGCGTCCACCACCTTCGCCAAAAATATAATACTTATTATCAGGAAGCTCTGCCGGAGTGAAATAAGACATATTTTCCACGATACCCAAAATCGGAACGTTAATCGAGTCCATCAGGAACATTCCAATTCCTTTTTTAGCATCCGCCAGGGCTACGTTTTGCGGTGTAGTAACGATAACAGCACCTGCAACTGGATAATTTTGTGTCAATGTTATATGAATATCGCCGGTACCTGGAGGAAGATCTACAACCAAATAATCCAATTCGCCCCAATCAGCATCATTAAACAACTGCTTAACAGCATTGGAAGCCATCGGCCCCCTCCACGGAATAGGTTGATTTGGGTCTGTGAAAAAGCCTATCGATAACAGCTTAATTCCGAATTTCTCTATTGGATCTATCCGTGTTTTCCCGTCCGGGGTTTGGGTCGCATTGGGCCTTTCGCTTTCCAGTCCAAACATTATTGGAATTGACGGACCATAAATATCCGCGTCAATCAGGCCAACTTTTGCACCCC
>CBFGOI010000047.1:0-32718 GCA_965650335.1 uncultured Pedobacter sp.
CAGCACGTAGACAGTTCGTATAGAGAAATCCTAAAACTGCTTAGCTAATTCTATTTATCGATTTTTTATCTCCTATCGCCGCCTCTATCAACACGGAGCAGCTATAGGAGATATCTGTGTATTCTGCAATTTTCAGGCCTGCGAGTTATTGACTAAGCAATACCTGAAAATTCCCTGTGCAGGGAAATCAAATAGTAAAACTATCCCGCAACATCCACCGAGAGTATGCCCCCGGCAAGGGCATAAATTGAAAGCGCTCGTTAAGTCGCCGGAGGGCTCTATATTTTTTCGGCAGTTCTTGGGATCAGTGAACAACTGAATTTACAATTTCTATATTTCAGATTTAAATCTTATTATTTTGTATTTTTATTTCATAAAACATATTAAAAACAAGCTGATTACTAGAACAAATAGTAAAGCTATAAATGGAAAAAGAAAAGATCAGACTTAGAGCTTTAACAAAGGAGGATGCGAAAACTTCCTGGAACTGGCGCAACAATGAGGGAATAAAATACTTTTATTCCGGGCACCCGTTTCCCGTAAACCTTGAAAAAGAAGAAGCCTGGCTTTCTAGTCTACTCGAGTCCGATATCCCCATTGCCTCTTTCGGTATTGATGAAATTGAAAGCGGAAAATTCATTGGAATGGCCTTTCTTAAGAATATAAACATGATTCATAGAAATGCTGAAATCGCCATTTTTATTGGTGAAGAAAATGCAACGGGCAAAGGCTATGCTAAGGAGGCAACTCTCAAAACGATTGATTTTGCATTCAACGAACTAAATTTAAACAGGATTTATCTAACCGTTCAGGAAGATAATCTCAATGCTATAAAGCTTTACGAAAAATGTAAGTTCATTAAAGAAGCATTATTGCGAGAGGCGACTTTCAAAAGAGGCAGATACGTAAATGCGATCTTAATGTCAATCCTTCGCTCAGAATACTCATAGGATCAGACTCTCCTATCCTCCATTTCGCGATTAATACAGGTTTGCTGGGTTTACACATTTTACAATTTTTCACACTTTCTTAATTATCCTGTACAGTTTGTGTTTAGCCAAAATGATGTAAAACCATGTATGTATTGGAGTCTCCGGAACTGGAAACCGTAATCCAGTTCAAGGGGATTGAATCTGCAAAGTGACGAAACACAAATATTTAAGGACAGATTTGTAGAATTAAGTGACGAGACTTAGATAATCGGTCAATAAATCGCTCATCGCATACGCAAATCATCTTTTATGTGATATTTTTTTTCGATATTAATATCATGATTTTTCTTAGCAGAAGGACGAAATATTACCTTTTGTCCTTTATCAAACACGACTTCAAAGCAAGTATTACTGTTTTTTTTGTTGCCTTACCACTTTGTTTAGGCATATCATTGGCTTCTAATGCTCCTCTTTATTCGGGACTCATGGCCGGAATTATCGGTGGCCTTATTGTTACGCTTATCAGCAAATCAGAATTAAGCGTTAGCGGACCGGCAGCGGGTTTAACTGCTATTTGCGCTGCTGCCATTACACAGTTGGGAGCAGTCGAGATCTTTTTTCTATCTGTTGCAGTAGCCGGACTTTTACAAATACTTCTGGGTGTTTTAAAGCTTGGAGGCTTTACTCATTTTATTCCATCGGCCGTTATAAAAGGGATGCTCGCTGCGATAGGAATTATTCTTATATCAAAACAAATTCCTTTATTAATTGGATATGATAAACCCGATTTCTGGACAAATGAATTATTCAACATTTTCACTTTCAAATACGACTACAAGCACCTTACAAATCTCTATCGGCACATTTCAGCAGCGTCCATACTCATTGCCATAAGTTCCATCGCTTTGCTGATAGTTTGGAAAAAAACCTTAGCCAAGAAAGTAACGTTTCTACCAACTTCTTTCATTACCGTTATTTTCGGAGTTATAATTGCATTGCTTTTTAAAACGTTTCCACCCTTCTTTCATTTAAGTTCCAGTCAATTCGTAAGCATTCCTCACGGCATTTTTTCTGAGATAAAATTCCCAAAATTCTCCGCCCTTTTCAGCGATGCAGAAATCTGGCGCAATGCCGTTATTATTTGTTTTGTAGCAAGTCTTGAAACATTATTGAGTGTCGCGGCAATTGACAAACTCGATCCATACAATAGAATTACGCCCCAAAACAGAGAACTGATTGCTCAGGGAACGGGAAATTTTTTAAGCGGTCTGCTCGGAGGCATCCCAATTACAGCTGTGATTGTGCGTAGTTCTGCAAATGCCGAGGCTGGCGCAAAAACTAAATTATCGTCATTTGTTCATGGCCTCTGGTTATTGCTTGCAATAGTGTTTGCTATTCCCATAATCAATTATATTCCGTACTGTGTGCTCGCCGTAATTCTTATCCGCACCGGGTACAACCTGGCCAAACCTAAAATGATCATCGCAGTGTATAAACAAGGTAGGGAGCAATTCCTTCCCTTTATCGTAACCGTCGTATCTATCCTCGCTACCGATCTGCTTATCGGAGTTTTAATTGGAATTGCTTATTCAATCTATTTTTTGGTTAAACACACCTATCGGGCTGGATTTATTATCAAAGAGATGAACCAGGGTCACACGAAACATCTTACCATCGATCTTGCCTTAAATGTTAGTTTTCTGAATAAAATGAAATTTCTGGAGATGCTAGATCGTTTGCCTGATTACGCCATTGTAGATATTAACGGCGCAAATAGCGTTTATATCGACCGGGATGTTTTAGAAATTATTCAGGAGTTTAAATCAAAAGCATTGCGCAAACACATACAATTAACGCTAATCAACATTCCCGAAGTTGAAACCATTGTGCTACATTAAAAAATTTCAAACATTTGCGGAACAGATCAGTCATTAGCTCTAGTAATTTGTCGCAATTTATTAAACAAATAACTTTTAACATCACTAATTATGAAGGATGAACCAGTTATAATTGAACAAGTTCTTGATGCCCCTGTTGAAAAGGTTTGGAATGCTATTACTGATAAAAATCAGATGAAGCAATGGTATTTCAACATTCCGGATTTCAAGCCTGAACCCGGTCATGAATTTCAATTTGAAGCCGGCGCCGAAAATAAAATGTACCTGCACCTATGCAAAATAACAGAGATCATTCCGAATCAAAAGCTATCGCACAGCTGGCGATATGACGGTTACGAAGGTAATTCGCATGTAACCTGGGAGCTATTTGCCGAGGGAAATAAAACAAGGGTAAAACTAACTCATGAAGGCCTCGAAACATTCCCCACCAGTAACCCTGATCTGGCAAAACACAACTTTATTGCGGGTTGGACAGATATTGTCGGATCTAGTTTGCCCAAATTCCTTGAAACGGCAAAATAATAGCAGGTTTAAAATGCCTTTTAATGGCACTCTGATCTTACTCATAAATTTATACCTTTATTAAATGTCTGATCAAAATAATATTAAACCCATACAAGTATTTGCCGGAGAATTTTGGCAAGCTTCGTTAATAAAACAGCTATTAGAGGACAACAACATCCCGGCATTTATGGAAAATGAGCACATGGGCAGCATTGCACCATGGAGAATTGAGCCAGGAGGCTTTAACCCATTTAAAGTGATCATTTCAAATGAGCAGTACGACCTGGCGCTAAAACTGATTGAAGAGTTTGATAGTGCACCTGATGAACAAGATGCTAACTCTGGGGTATAATGAAAGAGATAAGCAGCAAACTGATCGGTTTATGTGATACTATCCCTGCGATATTGAAAACGATACCTGCCGAAGAATTCTCATTAAAACCCGTCCCACATAAATGGTCAAAGAAAGAGATTTTGGGTCATCTGATAGACTCAGCCGCAAACAATCACCAGCGATTTATCAGGGCTCAGTTTGAAACGCCGGTAATATTTTATGAACAAGATCTTTGGGTCAGCATCCAAAACTATCAATCAGAAAGTCCTGAACTTTTAATATTCCTTTGGGAAGCTTATAACAGACACCTCGCGCATGTGATTGAGCAGGTTCCTCAACAAAATCTTTCAAAAACATCGATCGGGAAAGATGGGACAGCATGTACACTCGAATTTCTAATAAACGATTATTTGAATCACCTGGAATTTCATTTAGAACAAATCTGCATTTCCGATCAAAATTGAATCGCTAATCTTTGAATTAATTTTCCGCCTTTTCAGAGAAATCAGTCTAAAAAACACGTTAATTCTACGCGGCTCATTAAATCCCGGAAAAAAAATTACTATTTATCCTTCTGCTTCATCATTCCCTGATCGAACATCATGGGGCAGGATGTAGAAACACATCCATTTTATATGATACAGACCAAAAAACATCAAAACACCATCGTCTAAAGATGGCGTAATTAGATTTTATATCATCTGTCTGATCAAAAGACCAGGGAATTTGTCTACATATTATAAAATATCCAAAAGAATTTCCTTCAACCCTATCATTTTTTTAACTTGGACGCATTGTTAATCAAATAAAGAAAATAATGAGAGTTACCGTAGTTGGAGCAGGAGCTGTAGGTGCTACCTGCGCTGATAATATTGCAAGAAAAGAGCTTGCCGAAGAAGTTGTTCTATTGGACATCAAAGAGGGATTTGCTGAAGGAAAATCCATTGATATGATGCAGACTGCTGCATTATTAGGATTCGACACAAAAATTGTTGGTGTTACCAACGATTATTCAAGAACAGCTGATTCTGATGTAGTAGTAATTACTTCCGGATTGCCGCGTAAGCCAGGTATGACCCGTGAAGAATTAATCGGCACCAATGCGGGAATTGTAAAAAGTGTTACAGAAAACATCTTAAAATACTCTCCAAACACTATCATCATCGTTGTTTCCAATCCAATGGATACCATGAACTACCTTACATTCAAAACTTCAGGTTTACCTAAAGAAAGAATTATTGGTATGGGTGGTGCCTTAGATTCAGCTCGTTTTAAATATTACCTTAGCCAGGAACTAAATTGCTCTCCTTCTGATTTAAATGCAGTTGTTATCGGAGGCCACGGTGATACCACCATGATTCCTTTGATTCAACATGCTACATGGAACAGCATTCCGGTAACTCAATTATTAAGCAAAGAACAACAAGATAAAGTAGTTTCTTCAACAATGGTTGGTGGCGCTACCTTAACTAAATTAATTGGTACATCTGCATGGTATGCGCCAGGTGCGGGTACTGCTGCAATGGTTGAAAGTATTCTTCGCGATGAGAAAAAACTAATTTCATGCGGCGTGGCTCTTGATGGCGAATACGGACAAAAAGATATTTCCCTTGTTGTTCCTGTAATTTTAGGAAAAAACGGCTGGGAAAAAATCATTGATTTCAAATTAAGCGACGAAGAACAAGCTAGCTTTAATAAAAGTGCAGATGCTGTTCGCGGAATGAACAACGTACTTGCGGAATCTAATTTAGTTTAAGACCTCCGAAAAATTCAGAGCCCGAATAAAGCACCCAAACTCCTCTCCCCCCTGTGGAGAGGCTGCGGAAGCCAGTGCGGAGACGGGTGAGGGTTCTTAGCAGCCTAATCAATATGCTTAAAGCAGATTTAGAAATTCTTAATCTTCATGACGATGGCTTCCACCTTTTGGTGGAAGTTTTCGTTTTTGGCAAACCCTTTAAAGCGGTTGTCGATACAGGTGCATCACGAACGGTATTAGACAAAACTACCGTCGAACAATACATAGAACAGGAAGCACTTTTGGCAAGCAACAAACTTTCTACCGGACTTGGAACAAATTCGATGGAGAGCCACATTCTTACCATCCCCCAGCTCCTGATAGGCAACCTTATTATTTCCGACTTTGAAACTGCTGTTCTCGACCTTTCTATGATCAATACCGCTTACGAAAGTCTTGACGTTGGACCGATAATTGGTGTAATTGGAGGAGATATTCTGATGAAACACAAGGCAACCATAAGCTATGTTTTGAATGAGATTTCTTTTGAGATTTAACTGGAATCGTTCGAAGAGCCATGAAAAAAGATATAAACGACAGACAAGACATTGAACTGCTGGTAAATGCATTTTACGAAAAAGTTCAGCACGATGAAAAAATCGGATATATCTTTACTGATATTGCGAAAGTAAACTGGCAACACCATCTACCCAAAATGTACGACTTCTGGGAAACCATTTTGTTCGGCAAAAAAGGATTCAAAGGCAATCCAATGGAGGTACATTTTAAATTAAATAAAATCCATCCGCTTCTTCAGGAACATTTCGAGAGATGGAAAAGTCTTTTCAATGATACAATAAACGAACACTTTGAAGGTGAATTTGCACAGCTTGCCATAGAAAAAGCTCAGGCAATTGCCGATTTAATGCTTTTTAAAATGAATCCTTCTTCACAACCAATCATCCCGGTAAAAAGCAATAAAACAAATCTTTAAATTTTGTATTTTTAATTGAACACCAACTCCTTAAGGTTTCAATTAAAGATGAAAATTCCTGCATTCCTTGGCCTCTTCGTATTGATGCAGATCCAAAGCTTTGCACAAAACATAGCAGGAAAATGGTATGGAAAAATAACTCAGATTGCTGGAGGCTTCTCTGAGCTTTACGATCTCGAGCTTACTTTATCTCAGAAGAAAAACATCTCAGGAGAATCTTACGCTTTTATTCCGAATGTTCTCTCAGTAAAAATTGGACTTAAAGGTTTTATTGATGGCGATTCAATCCGCTTATCCGAATCTCTATATGATATCAGAGAAGAATTCATGCCTGTTAGCTGGATTGCCTGTATTAAGCACCTCAATTTAAAGTACTACAAACAGGGAGGCAATGAATTTTTAAAAGGTGTGTGGAATGGAAACAGCAAAGAAGATCGCTCGCCATGCCTGCCCGGCGAAGTAATTCTAAGCAAAAGCAAACAGGCTTTAAATGAGTTTATTGCGAACGACGGATTTCAACGGCCTTATCTAATCGATACCCTACCTTATTTACCAGACTTTACCCCAATATTTTTGGCGACTGAGATTAAAAAAGTAAAAGAAGTTGAAGTACATAACCGGCAAATTGAGTTGCGGATAAGCGATTATATGAAGGTTGATAATGATATCATAACTATTTATTTTAACAGACAGGCGATTGCCAGTAAAAAAACCATTTCTAAAAAGCAGATTCGTTTGAATATTGATCTGGATAAAAATCGGGATCTGAACGAAATTATCCTTTTTGCAGAAAACCTCGGACATATTCCGCCAAATACTTCACAACTCGTCATTATAGATGGAAATATCACGCATCGCCTTGTGATTGAATCAGATAAACAAAAAACTGCTGCAATTTACCTAAAATATAAGCCCTGATCTTTAAACTGATTGTATGAAGAAGAGAATACTCAAGCCGCTAAGTTTCTATTTCCTCATTTCTCTTACAATTCCATGTTTTGGGCAAACGAACCTAAAGGGGTTATGGAATGGCTATATAACCACCGACGGTTACGACCATAAAGCCGGATATATTATAAATATTGAGGAGCACAAAGATGGGATCGTATCTGGGAAAGCCTTGCTTTACAAACCGAACTTATACTCTGAAGCCTATGGCTTACAGCAATTTATCGGAAAAATAGAAAAGAACACCATCATAATCAGCGATATACAAATATTAGACGAGCGTCTACCAACCGACGACTTCTTTCTTTGCTTCAAATTAAGCCAATTAAATTATTCTAAAGAAAACGAACATGAGTCGTTAAAAGGTACCTGGAACAGCAATATGGTTGGCTGTATGCCTGGAGCAATATCCTTGTCCAGATACATTGAGAACGACCAGGTTCCGTCGTACGTATTGCGTGCCTTTAAAGCGAAAGGGATGGAAGCAAGTTTTAAAAACACGACATTATCGGCTCCGATAAGTATTAATATTAAAAAACCAATAATAGATTTAGAATTAAGAGACTATTTAAAAGTTGATAATGACACTGTAAGTATCTATCTTAATCGTCGGCTTATCTTAAACCGCATAAATGTCACTAAAAAGCCCTTAAAATTCACCCTTAAAATAAACAGAAATATTGCAGTGAATGAGATTATTCTTTACGCGAATAACCTTGGTGCTATTCCGCCAAACACTTCCTTATTGAGCATTGATGATGGAATCCAAAGGCATAAAATACTAATTGAATCATCGCTGCAAAAAAGCGTTGCATTGTACTTAAATTATAAACCGCAATGACCAAAAAATCGATATTACTTTGGTTTTTACTTTATTTACCCCACCTGATAAAGGCACAAGATTATAAAGGAATTTGGCATGGCTATATTACCGAATACAACTATGAAATTACATCAGGGTATGTTTTACAAGTAAAAGAGCAAAAAGGAAATGTGATTTCGGGCAGAGCCTATATTTACAGCAAACAGTACTTTATATTTCAGGGGCTCCTTGACTTTATCGGGACTATTGAAAAAGAAAATAGTAAAGTGACTGAACTGGTAATTGTGAAGTCTGAAATGCCCACGAACAATGCGCTTCTGTGTATAAAATTTTTAAATCTTGCATTTTCGAAGAAATTCAATAAAGAAACGCTGACAGGGAATTGGAACGGATATTCATCAAATAATCAATGTCGACCTGGAGAAGTTTATTTACGACGTTACTCATTTACTGATAGCACACAATCTGACCCCATACCAGCTCAGATTGAGAAAATGATACAGGAAGATACCAATCCCAAAATGACTTTTTTAAGCACAACTCTTACCCAGCCAATTATAATAAACGTTACCAAAAACTTGTTGACATTGGAAATTGAGGATTACCTAAAGGAGGATAGCGATACTGTGTCGGTTTACTTTAATCGCGTTCCTATTTTATCAAATTTAGCAATCAGAAAAAAGCCTTATAAAAAGACCGTACGTCTGGATAAATTATCAGGATTAAATGAAGTGGTAATTTATGCAGAAAACCTGGGCAAAATACCTCCTAATACTTGTGTACTCACCGTTAATGATGGATTTACCAAACAAAGAGTAAATATCTTTTCTTCAAAGCAATCCAGCGCTGTTATTTATTTAAATTATGTACCAACCAATCCGAGAAAGACTTATTCGGATGACCGGTCGTTTCAAGAAGAACTATATAAGTCTAGAACTCAACCTAAAGATCCGAACCACCCCACAGTTTACTAAGTTTTCAGAGAATCTTAAAAGCAAAAACCCGGCTATTAACCGGGCTTTAAATATCTGAATGATCCGCTTACACGTCAATTCTTCGTGCATACTTCGCATTCTTTTCAATAAACTCTCTTCTCGGAGCAACTTCATCGCCCATAAGCATAGAGAAAATATGATCGCATTCTGCAGCGTTTTCAATACTTACCTGACGCAATGTACGGGTGGCAGGATTTAAGGTAGTATCCCATAATTGCTCAGCATTCATCTCACCCAAACCTTTATAACGCTGAATATGAACGCTTTCTTCTTTTCCGGCGCCCTTTAACCGCTGTACTGCAGTATCACGCTGTACATCGTTCCAGGCGTATTCGAAGTCTTTACCTTTTTTCACTAAATACAATGGTGGAGCTGCAATGTAAACGTATCCGTTCTCAATCAACTCTTTCATATACCTAAAGAAGAAAGTTAAAATCAGGGTTGTAATGTGCGATCCGTCGACGTCAGCATCCGTCATGATGATGATACGGTGGTAGCGAAGTTTTTCAAGATTGAGACCTTTTGCATCTTCAGCGTTACCAATGCTTACACCCAAAGCGGTAAACATATTCTTGATCTCGTCATTTTCGTAGATCTTATGTTCCATCGCCTTCTCAACATTCAGGATTTTACCTTTCAAGGGTAAAATAGCCTGAAAGTTACGGTCACGGCCCTGCTTGGCAGTTCCGCCCGCAGAGTCACCCTCTACCAGGTAAAGCTCGCAATTAGCAGGATCCTTATCAGCACAATCCGCAAGTTTTCCGGGTAGGCCCGAGCCTCCCATAATACTTTTCCGCTGCACCATTTCACGTGCTTTCCTGGCCGCAGCTCTGGCGGTTGCGGCTAAAATAACCTTGTTAACGATCATTTTGGCCTCTTTCGGATTCTCCTCCAAATAATTACCTAAAATCTCGCCAACGGCAATATCAACAGCCCCCATCACCTCATTATTACCTAATTTGGTTTTGGTTTGCCCTTCAAATTGCGGCTCCTGAACTTTTACAGAAATTACAGCAGTTAACCCCTCGCGGAAATCATCTCCGGTAATTTCAATTTTCATGTTTTTCAACAGGCCAGACTTTTCAGCATACGACTTCAAAGTTCTGGTTAAGCCTCTTCTAAAGCCTGCGACATGCGTTCCTCCTTCATGTGTGTTGATATTGTTCACATAAGAATGCACATTCTCTGCATATGTTTCATTATACTGTAAAGCAAGCTCAACCGGAATACCCTGTTTAATTCCTTCAACATAAATTGGTTCCGGAATTAATGAAGTACGCGTACCATCAAGGTATTTCACAAACTCTTTTAAACCTCCTTCAGAAAAGAATTCCTCTTTTAAAAAACTTCCGTCTTCCTGCTCCTCACGCTCGTCTGTTAAGCTAAGTCGGATGCCTTTATTCAAATAAGCCAGCTCGCGTAAACGGGCAGCCAATGTATCAAACTTGTATTCAGTAGTTAAGGTAAAGATGGTTTCATCCGGCTGAAATGTAACAATGGTACCGTTACGTTGAGTCTCACCGATTACTTTCACATCGTACAGAGGCTTTCCACACTCATACTCCTGACGGAAGATCTTGCCTTCGCGATGAACGGTAGCAGTTAAATGTATGGATAAAGCATTAACGCAAGACACGCCTACCCCGTGTAAACCTCCCGATACCTTATAAGTATCTTTATCGAATTTACCACCGGCATGTAAAACAGTCATTACCACCTCAAGAGCAGATTTCTTCTCTTTGGTGTGCATTGCCGTTGGAATACCACGACCATTATCTTCAACTGAGATGGAATTTCCTTTATGAATTGTTACTATGATGTCCGAACAGTAGCCAGCAAGCGCCTCATCAATCGAGTTATCAACGACTTCGTAAACCAGGTGATGCAAGCCCTTAAAACCAGTATCACCAATATACATAGATGGACGCTTTCTAACAGCCTCCAATCCTTCTAAAACCTGAATATTATCCGCGGAATAATTAGACTTGTCTTCTTTTTCTTCGCTCATATTTTATTTTAAACAACAAATCCAAATTTAACGTTTTTGGGCGAATTATCGGCATTTGTGGATAAATAGAAGCCCTGTGGAAACCTCCATTTTAATAATAAAAAACTAAAATTGAAATTGATGGTTTAAGTCCTTTTAAATTATGATACTTACCCTGAAAGTTTATCTTTGCTCTTAAATTATAATCACAAAATGAATAAAAATATTTTCAAACTAACCGCAGGATTATTGACTGTTGCAAGTTTTATAGTTGCATGTAATCAGGATCAACCCAAAACCAGCACTTCCGGTAAAACAACAACAGACAAACCGGTTGAAGAAATAGTTTATGTTAATTCCGACTCTCTTCTGGAAAACTATACCTATTTTAAAGATATCCGCAGTAAAATGGAGTCTAAATCAAAAAAGGCTCAGGTTGATTTAACTGCAAAAGGAAATGCTTTTCAAAAAGAAGTTGCAGAATATCAGCAAAGCGCACAAACAATGAGTGCTGATGCACGTGCAGCAACAGAACAACGCCTGGCACGCAAGCAACAAGAACTTGCCACATTTAACCAGAATGCAAGTTCTGCGTTGGCGAATGAATCGGCTGCTGAAAATGAAAAGCTTTATGAAAAGGTAGCTGAATACCTAAAAGGATATGCCAAGAAAAAAGGCTATAAAATGGTTCTGACGTATTCTAAAGCCAATCCGACTGTGTTATTCGCAGACGAAAGTTTGGATGTTACCAAGGAAGTTGTTTCTGGCTTGAATACAGCTTATAAAACAGAAAAAAAATAAGTCAGACTTAAGAATTCTATAAAACCTCAACAAGCTGTTGGGGTTTTATTTTTTAAAGATATGAAAACCGAAGACCCCGAGCATTTAAAGTTCATGAGAATGGCAATAGCCCTTTCAAAGAAAAACATTAAAAAAGCTTTGGGCGGTCCGTTTGGGGCTGTAATTGTCAGGAATGGCAAAGTAATAGCAAAGAGTGTAAACAAAGTTATAGACACCAACGACCCTACAGCTCATGCCGAAATTTCGGCCATTCGGATAGCATCTAAAAAGCTCAAAAACTTCGATTTAAGTGATTGCGTAATCTACTCAAGCTGCGAACCTTGTCCCATGTGCCTGGGAGCAATTTACTGGTCGAGGATTTCTAAGATTTATTACGCCAATACCAAACACGATGCCGCAGATTTAGGTTTCGACGATAAATTCATTTATGAGGAGCTTGATTTACCTGCTGAGAAAAGAAAGTTAGCAGGGGTGCAGTTGTTAAGAAATGAGGCATTGGAGGTATTCAAAGAATGGCAAAACTCTGGACTAAAAGTCGAATACTAAATCAAGCACCTCTTCCTAATCATCAAAAAAACTATCAGGCGTGATAGAATCTTCGTCCATTAAGCCATCAATGTCGCGACGTTCTTTTTTTGTAGGCCGGCCGGCGCCTCTATCCCGACTTAAAAGCGGGGCGTGAAATACAGATCTGTAAGCATGTGTCTTTTCTACTGGCGTTACATCCTCATAAAAATTAACCGCCTTTTTTGCATCAACCCTGTTAAAAAGAAGATCAGTGACTTTTATTTCCCTTCGCTCGATTCCTTTAGAAACAAAATATATCTCGCCTGGCTTAACTTCATGAGATGCCTTCACGTTATTTCCCTGAAGTTTTACCCGTCCAGCCTTGCAAGCCTCCGTAGCCAGTGTCCGTGTTTTGAATACTCTTATCGCCCAAAGATATTTGTCAATCCTTAATTTTTCTTTTTCTGCCATTCTACTGAAAATGAATCGATTTTAATCTCTTAAAATTTAGACAAATTAACTCACAATAATTATAAAGCTTCATATATTTTTATTCCTCATCTGCAAAATACATACCGCCTGCTAAATAGTTTGAAACAGTTCTTAAGTTCTTTCTATAGCAATATTCAGCACAGTTTGAATGCTTCAAAAAAGATTTAAGCCCAATCATTCTACATTTATCTTTAGAAAACCTTTATTTTGCGAAAAATTCTTTACAAATGATACCTGAATTAAAAAAGAAAGTTGAAGAAGCGTGGGATGACCGCAACCTTCTAAGCTTTAGAGAATATGCCGATACGATCGAAAATGTAATTAACATGCTCGATAAAGGAGAAATAAGAGTTGCAGAGCCGATTGGTACCCGCTGGCATGTAAACGACTGGATTAAAAAGGCTGTGATATTGTATTTCCCTATCCGTCAAATGGAAGAAATAACTGTTGGACCTTTTGTTTTTCATGATAAAATGAGATTGAAAACCAACTTTAAAGAACTCGGAGTTCGTGTTGTTCCTCAGGCAACGGCCCGCTATGGTGCATATCTTGCAAAAGGGGTGATCATGATGCCGTCTTATGTAAATATCGGTGCATTCGTAGATGAAGGCACCATGGTTGATACCTGGGCTACAGTTGGATCCTGTGCTCAAATTGGTAAAAACGTACATTTAAGTGGCGGTGTTGGAATTGGAGGGGTATTAGAACCGGTTCAGGCGGCTCCTGTAATTATCGAAGACAATTGTTTTATTGGTTCAAGAGCAATTGTAGTAGAAGGCGTTCGGGTTGAAACCGAAGCTGTTTTAGGTGCCAATGTGTGTCTGACAGCGTCAACCAAAATTATCGACGTAACAGGCGAAACCCCGGTAGAATACAAAGGTATTGTTCCAGCTCGCTCGGTTGTTATCCCAGGCTCATACACTAAAAGTTTTCCTGCCGGTGATTACCAGGTGCCTTGTGCATTAATTATCGGAAAGCGTAAAGCTTCCACAGATAAAAAAACCTCGCTAAACGATGCTCTCCGTGAGCACAACGTAGCTGTTTAAAAAAATAAAGTAAAAGGTCCGTTTATCCGGACCTTTTAACTTTAATTCGTTCAATCCTTTTCATCATTAAGTTCACGATCCAACTTCACCTCTCTCCTTTCACGATACACCTTTCACCTTTTACCTTTCACATTTCACCGCCCTCTCACTTTTCTCCTTTCACCTTTTACCTTTATCTAGTACCTTTACATTATGCAAATTGGTTTTGATGGGAAACGGGTAGTTCAGAATTTTACCGGCTTAGGTAACTACAGCAGGTTTGTTTTGAATTTGCTCACGCAGCATTATCCTGAGAACGAATACATTGTATATTCTTCAAAAAAACCTTCCGAAAATTTAAAAGTTCCATCCGGTATAAAGTTTCATCATCCGGCTTCCTATCAGCCATCATTCCTGTGGCGCACTTACGGCATTATAAAAGATTTAAAGCAACAAAAAATTGATTTATATCATGGCCTAAGTAACGAATTACCTTTAGGAATTTCATCCTCAAAAATACCTTCGGTCGTCACAATTCATGATCTGATATTCTTGCGTTTTCCTGATTTTTATCCGCTTATCGACAGAACAATTTATCGTTACAAATTTGAGTTTGCCTGTAAAAACGCCAGCAGAATTATCGCAGTAAGCGAGCAAACTAAAAAAGACATTATTAAATATTTCAATATCTCTGCTGATAAAATTGATGTAATTTATCAGGGTTGTAATACAACATTTCAACAGGCCACCTCAGAAGACTTTAAGTTAAAAATACGCGAAAAATACGCTCTGCCCCAGCAATACCTTTTACAAGTTGGCACAGTAGAAGAACGTAAAAACTTAATGCTCACGGTTAAAGCATTAAAAGCAATCCCGGGCGAAATAAAACTAGTTGTAATCGGCAGGCAAACAGAATATGCCAGGGAAATAAAAGAATATCTTGTAAATCATGGACTGGAAAACAGAGTATTGTTTTTGACAAATGTTCCTTTAGAAGATCTGCCTGCAATTTACCAGCAGGCGAAAATTTTTGTCTATCCATCACAATTCGAGGGATTTGGGATTCCCGTAATTGAAGCATTGTATTCCGGAATTCCGGTAATTGCTGCAACAGGCTCCTGTCTTGAAGAAGCTGGCGGGCCGGGAAGTTGCTATATTCACCCCAAAGATGACATACAGCTTGCCTGGACAATAAATATGATTCTGAATAATCCTGAAAAGTGTACCGAAATGATCAATTCCGGTTACGATTATGTACTAAAATTTTCCGAACAACAACTGGCATCTAATCTGATGAAAGTTTATGAAAAAGTCTTAAACAATGCTTAAAGAAGAGATTGAAAAAGCCCTTGAAATAATCAAAGCAGGCGGCATTATTCTTTATCCTACTGACACCGTTTGGGGGATAGGCTGCGACGCGACAAATGAAATTGCAGTAGAAAAAATTATAAAACTCAAGGGTAGAGCGGAAAACAAAAGTCTGATCATACTTTTAGACAATGAAAATCGCCTGGAGAGTTATGTTTCTGATGTTCCTGAAATTGCATACGACTTAATAGAATATGCAGAGAATCCTCTGACTATTGTTTTTTCGGGAGCAAAAAATCTTGCGCCGAATGTAAAGAACCAGGACAACAGCATTGGGATACGCATTGTAAAGCATCCCTTTTGCCAGCAACTGATCCATCGCTTCAGAAAACCAATTGTCTCTACATCCGCTAACATAAGCGGAAACCCTACCCCGAAAAACTTCCCTGAAATAACCGAAGAAATAATCAATGGGGTTGATTACGTCGTAAATCTTGAACAAGAAGATTTAACTCCAAAAAAGCCTTCAACTATTATGAAACTAGAGGCCGACGGACGATTTAATTTCATCAGAAGATAAAGAAATATCGTAATTGGTTTCAGCTTTAGTAAAATAGAGTATTTTTGCAACCCGGCAATCATAAAAAGCCTTCCTGGAATATTCAGGATAAAAATAGTTCATGAAACAACACCTCCAACATCCGGTATTTAAAAAGCTAGGCGCCTTAGCCGATCAAATGAATACAGAGATATTTGTGATTGGAGGTTTTGTTCGCGATATTTTTTTAGACCGTCCTTCTAAAGACATCGATATCCTTATAATAGGCAATGGTATCAAATTTGCCGAGGCTGCATCTGTCGCGTTGAAAAGCCAGGTTTCCGTGTTCAAAAATTTCGGGACGGCCATGCTTCGGTATAAAGATCTGGAAATAGAATTTGTAGGTGCACGAAAGGAATCGTATCGCGCAGACTCCAGGAAGCCGCTGGTGGAAGACGGGACGCTGGAGGACGATCAAAAACGCCGGGATTTTACCATCAATGCCATGGCGATCAGCCTCAATCAGAGCACATTCGGAGAACTGTTGGATCCTTTTCATGGCATAGATGACCTGAACAACCAACTCATCCGCACTCCGCTCGATCCATTGGAGACGTTCTCTGATGATCCTCTGCGAATGATGCGGGCAATCCGCTTTGCGAGCCAGCTAAATTTTAATATCGACCCCATTGCAATAGATGCTATTAAACAGACCAAAGAACGTATCGCAATAGTTTCGAAAGAGCGTATAACAGATGAATTAAACAAAATCATCCTTTCACCTAAACCCTCTACAGGCTTTAAATACTTATTCGATACAGGTCTGCTACATCACATATTTCCACAAATGGTGGATCTATATGGGGTGGACTATATAAATGGCAAAGGACATAAAGACAATTTCTATCACACGCTGGAGGTGCTTGACAATATTTCTGAAGCTACAGATGATCTCTGGCTAAGGTGGGCCGCAATTTTACACGACATTGCCAAGCCTCCTACCAAACGTTTTGAACCATCGCACGGATGGACCTTTCACGGTCACGAAGATAAGGGAGCCAGAATGGTGCCGAAAATTTTCGCCCAGTTAAAACTGCCCTTAAACGATCGGATGAAATTTGTTCAGAAACTCGTCCAGTTGCATTTAAGACCTATAGTCCTTGCACAGGAAGTAGTAACTGATTCTGCGGTACGAAGATTGCTATTTGATGCGGGAGAGGATATTGAAAGCCTAATGATGCTATGTCATGCCGATGTGACAACCAAAAACGATTACAAAAAGAAAAAATACCGTCAAAACTTTGAGCTTGTAAAACAGAAATTAAAAGACGTTGAAGAACGTGATAAAATTAGAAATTGGCAACCACCGATAACGGGCGAAGATATTATGGAAACTTTTGGGATACCTGCCGGGCGTGAAGTTGGCATAATTAAAAACCAAATCAGAGAAGCCATATTGGAAGGCGAAATAAATAACTCAAGAGACGAAGCTATAAATTTCATGATAAAAAAAGCTAAAGATCTGGGATTAGAACCCGTTTATAAATTTTAAACAACCTTAATCAAACTTTATCAGTAAAAGGGCGTTATCGTTACGCCAAATTATTAGAACAAAAATTAAAAAACATGGCTATTTATAGATTCAAAGTATCCTTTGAAGATTACGATGATGTGATTCGCGAGATTGATATAAAATCGACGCAGACATTTGAAGACCTGCATCTTGCTATTCATCGTACTACTGGTTATAACCCTGAAAAATCATCGTCATTTTATGTAAGCAATGATCATTGGATAAAAGCCGAAGAAATAGCATTCTTGCCCAATCAACGAAAATCTGATGCTGGCGTAGCCTTAATGAATGGCACTAAACTTTATAAGTTTATAGACGACCCGCATCAAAAATTCTACTATACTTACAATTTCGAGCGCCCCTACGATTTCCATGTCGAGCTGATCAAAATTCTTGACGAAGAAAAAGGCAAAGAATACCCGGTTACCCTGCGCAGTTTTGGCGAAGCCCCTAAACCTCCCGGAAGTGTTGTAATCCCAGCCGAATCAGATGATGAGGGAGAATTTGATTTCCTTAATGATCTCGAAGAACCAGAAGAAGAAGATATAATTTCAATGGGTGTTGGAGAGGAAGACCTCGGAGATGGCTTGGTGGTTTCAAAACACCACGACGAGGTAGAGGAAGAAGAAAAAGACGATATCATGGATGAATTTGCGGATAACGAAAGCTTAGACGCAGATGAATTCGATAGTAAAGACGATTATTAGCATCAAAAACAATCGGTTATCACAGAAAGATAACCGATTGTTTATGTTTAAGTCCTTGAATCCCTCCTTAAATTCGATCCTCCCTAAATTCAAACTCAAAAGCCATCGGTAGAATCTCTCAAAACAATGTCAGACAAAGTGCTAATTGTAATTGCAGGCCCCACAGCCATTGGTAAAACTGAACTTGCAATTAAAATAGCTAAGCATTTCCAGACCGAGATAATCTCAGCAGATTCCCGTCAGTTTTACCGGGAGATGGAAATTGGCACAGCAAAGCCTTCTTCCGAAGAGCTTGCTGCAGTTAAACATCATTTTATAAACTCTCTTTCAATTAAGGATGATTTTTCCGTGGGCGATTTTGAAGAACAGGGCTTGGAAACGCTTGAAGGGATATTCAAAAACCACGGTTTCGCCGTACTAGTTGGCGGATCCGGACTCTTTATAAAAGCCATCACCGAAGGCTTTGACATTTTACCAAAAGCAGATGTCGAACTTCGTGCAGAACTCAACCTTTTATTCGAAAATGAAGGTATCAGACCATTACAGGATAAACTCAAACTTCTCGATCCCGAATATTATAAAGAAGTAGATCTCAATAATCCGCAACGGATGATCCGGGCTTTAGAAGTTTCTATTTCCTCGGGGAAACCATTTTCATCTTTCCGTTCAAAACATCACGCAAACAGACCCTTCAAAACTATCAAGATCGGACTGAATATCGATCGAGAACAGCTATATAATCGAATTAACCTGCGTGTGGATCAAATGGTTAAAGCAGGTTTAATAGAGGAGGTTAGCTCCTTACTTCCCTACCGGGCTTTAAATGCACTGAATACCGTTGGGTACTCAGAGATCTTTGATGCATTTGATAAGAAAATATCCTTCGATCAGGCGATAGAAAACATCAAACAAAATACCCGCCGATTCGCCAAGAGGCAGCTGACCTGGTTTAGAAAAGACTCCGGTATTAATTGGTTCGGGCCACAGGAGTTCGAGCAGATTGTAAACTTTATATCCTCGAGTGTCTCAGAACTTCAGTCCTAAAAAAGATAAAACTTCTGTTATCGCCTTGTAAAATGCAAAAGAGCAGAACCATAGCCCTGCTTCCAGTCGCACTTAATGCATCTAGGCCTGAGCAGTAGGCCCGCCAAAATTCATCGGCAAACTTCCCTCTTCCATTACTTTAATCCGGCCATTAACCGCTTCAAATTTCTCTATATTATCATCCAGAGCGCGTGCCAATCGCTTAGCATGCTCAGGCGTTAAAATTATTCTTGATTTAACACGTGCTTTAGGCACTCCCGGCATCACCCGTATAAAATCAAGCACAAATTCGGTATTCGAGTGGGTGATGATCGCCAGGTTTGAATAGATTCCTTCAGCTATCTCTTCAGATAACTCTATGTTTAATTGTCCGTCTAAATTTTGCTCTTCCATGTCGTAAAAATAAAAAAAGTCCTCTCTGAAAAGAGAGGACTTGGAAATAAGTTTTAATATAATGAATTAAGCTTACGCTTCTTCTTCAATAACTTCTTCCTTAGAAGCCATTAACTTATCGTATTCTTCCTGAGAACCAACTATGATACGTTCATAGCTGCGTAATCCGGTTCCTGATGGAATCAAGTGACCAACGATTACGTTCTCTTTCAAACCTAACAAGTTATCGCGTTTACCATGGATAGCAGCCTCGTTCAATACTTTTGTAGTTTCCTGGAAGGAAGCTGCAGAAATGAACGATTTAGTACCTAATGATGCACGTGTAATACCCTGTAATACTTGACTTGATGTCGCAGGAATAGCATCACGGGCTTCAACTAAACGCATATCTTTACGTTTAAGCATCGAGTTTTCGTCTCTCAGCTTACGAAGAGTGATAATCTGTCCGGCATTAAGATTCGTAGAATCTCCCGGATCAACAACCACCTTCTTATCGTAAATCTCATCATTCTCAACCATGAAGTCCCAACGAGCAATTGCGTCTTTTTCAAGGAAGCGAGTATCACCCGGATCTTCAATAAGCACTTTTTGCATCATTTGGTGAACGATAACCTCGAAGTGTTTATCATTAATCTTTACACCTTGTAAACGGTAAACTTCCTGAATTCCATTAACCAGGTATTCCTGAACAGCCGCAGGACCTTTAATTGCAAGGATATCCGCAGGAGAAATAGAACCATCTGATAACGGCATACCAGCTTTAACAAAGTCATTATCCTGTACAAGGATGTGCTTAGAAAGAGGAACCAGATATTTCTTGATCTGACCATCTCTGGACTCGATAGAAATTTCACGGTTACCACGCTTAACGCCGCCTAAGGTTACAACTCCGTCAATTTCGGTTACAACAGCAGGGTTTGATGGGTTACGTGCCTCAAATAACTCAGTTACACGAGGAAGACCACCGGTGATATCACGTGTTTTTCCTGTTGAACGAGGAATTTTCGCGATAACTTCACCCATTTTAACTTTTGCACCTTCATCAATAGAAATGTGAGCACCTACCGGGATGTTGTATCCCTTAACAGTGCTACCTGTATTATCCATGATTTTGATAACCGGGTTTTTAGTTTTATCCCTGGTATCGATAATTACTTTCTCTTTGTGACCAGTTTGCTCATCTGATTCTTCGCGGAAGGTTACACCTTCAACTACAGCTTCAAACTCAATTTTACCAGTAAACTCGGATATAATTACCGCATTGTATGGATCCCAGCTACAGATCTTATCACCTTTAGATACCTTATCACCTTCTTTAACGAATAAATAAGAACCGTAAGGAATATTGTTAGTAACGATTACCCGACCACTGTTTGGCTCGATAATACGGAACTCCCCTGAACGGCCTAATACTACGTCAACAGGTCCTTCCTCAATTTCGTAAGGAACAGTTCTGATATTTTCGAATTCGATAACACCCTCAAATTTCGCGTTGATGTATGACTCTGCAGCAATGTTAGATGCAGTACCACCCACGTGGAATGTACGAAGTGTCAACTGCGTTCCAGGCTCACCGATAGACTGTGCAGCAATTACACCAACTGCCTCACCCGCCTGAACGCGTTTACCAGTTGCAAGGTTACGTCCGTAACATAGAGCACAAACTCCACGCTGACTTTCGCAAGCCAGAACCGAACGAATTTCAATTCCTTCTAATGGAGAATTTTCAATTCGCGTTGCAATTTCTTCTGTAATATCCTGACCTGCTGAAACTAACAACTCGTTAGTAATTGGGTCGAAAACATCATGTAATGTTGTTCTACCAAGAATTCTGTCAAATAACGGCTCAACAATATCCTCGTTATCTTTTAGCGCCGTTGTGAATATACCTCTTAAAGTACCGCAATCTGTTTCACCAACAATCATATCCTGTGCAACGTCATGTAAACGACGGGTTAAGTAACCAGCATCCGCTGTTTTTAACGCCGTATCCGCAAGACCTTTACGCGCACCGTGAGTAGAGATAAAGTACTCTAATACTGACAAACCTTCTTTAAAGTTTGAAAGGATCGGGTTTTCAATAATCTCACCACCAGAACCTGATTTTTGTGGTTTCGCCATCAATCCACGCATTCCGCATAGCTGACGAATCTGCTCTTTAGAACCACGCGCTCCGGAATCAAGCATCATATACACTGAGTTGAAGCCTTGATTATCTGAAGATAAAATCTCCATTACATTAGCGGTCAACTTGTTATTGATACGAGTCCAGATATCGATAATCTGATTGTAACGCTCGTTATTAGTAATGAAACCCATGTTATAGTTACTCATTACTTCGGCTACTTCGCTAGAAGCTTGCTCAATTAATTTAACCTTAGAATCAGGAATATTTAAATCCTGCAAGTTAAACGACAAACCACCTCTAAATGCCATTTGGAAACCTAATTCCTTAATATCATCAAGGAACTGGGCTGCGCGAGCCATACCAGTGTTCTTAACAACTTCACCAATGATATCACGAAGTGATTTCTTTGTAAGAAGTTCATTGATATAACCCACTTCTTCCGGAACATGCTGATTAAATAACACACGTCCAACGGTAGTATCAATTATCTTGCTAACGATAGTTCCATCTTTCTCTTTCACTTTAGCCTTAACCTTAATGAAAGCATGCAGATCAATCATCTTCTCATTGTAAGCAATAAGAACTTCTTCTGCAGAATAGAAAGTTAAACCTTCTCCTTTTACAACACGTCCGGCATCAGTTTTACGGCCTTTAGTAATATAATAAAGACCCAAAACCATATCCTGTGAAGGAACTGTAATTGGAGTACCGTTTGCAGGGTTCAAAATATTGTGAGATGCAAGCATCAACACCTGCGCTTCAAGGATCGCAGCCTGGCCTAGTGGTACGTGTACCGCCATCTGGTCACCGTCAAAATCCGCGTTGAATGCTGTACAAACAAGTGGATGCAACTGGATTGCTTTTCCTTCAATTAATTTTGGCTGGAAAGACTGGATACCTAATCTGTGCAACGTAGGCGCACGATTCAGTAATACCGGGTGTCCTTTTAAAACGTTTTCCAAAATATCCCAAACGATTGGGTCTTTACGGTCAACAATTTTCTTAGCCGATTTAACTGTCTTCACCACTCCCCTTTCAATCATCTTACGGATAATGAATGGTTTGAACAGCTCAGCAGCCATATCTTTAGGTAAACCGCACTCATGCAACTTCAAGTTCGGTCCAACAACAATTACAGAACGTGCTGAATAATCTACACGTTTACCCAGTAAGTTTTGACGGAAACGACCTTGTTTACCTTTTAAAATATCAGAAAGAGATTTCAAAGCACGGTTACCTTCAGTTTTAACAGCATTCACTTTACGTGAATTGTCAAACAATGAATCTACCGCTTCCTGAAGCATACGTTTTTCGTTACGTAGAATTACTTCCGGAGCCTTAATCTCAATAAGTCTTTTCAGACGGTTGTTACGGATAATTACACGACGGTATAAATCATTCAAATCCGAAGTAGCGAAACGACCACCTTCCAAAGGAACTAACGGGCGTAATTCTGGTGGAATTACAGGAACAATCTTAACGATCATCCACTCAGGATGATTCTCAATATTCGCACGTGAACCACGGAATGCTTCAACAACCTGAAGACGTTTTAACGCTTCATTTTTACGTTGCTGAGAAGTTTCATTTGCTGCCTGGTGACGTAAGTCGTATGATAACTGATCCAGATCAAGGCGTTTCAACAACTCCTCTAATGCATCAGCACCCATTTTAGCAACAAATTTCTGAGGATCTTTATCGTCTAAATATTGGTTTTCTTTTGGTAAAGTATCCAGAATATCAAGATATTCCTCCTCTGTTAAGAAATCCATTTTAGCGATTCCATCAGCTTCTTTCAAACCTGGTTGAATAACTACATAACGCTCGTAGTAAATAATAAGATCCAGTTTTTTGGTAGGAAGACCTAACAAATAACCAATCTTATTAGGAAGAGAACGGAAGTACCAGATATGCGCAACAGGAACAACAAGGTTAATGTGTCCCATACGCTCACGACGTACTTTTTTCTCAGTTACTTCAACACCGCAACGGTCACACACGATTCCTTTGTAACGAATACGTTTGTATTTACCGCAATGGCATTCGAAATCCTTAACCGGACCGAAAATTCTTTCGCAGAATAAACCATCACGCTCAGGTTTGTAGGTCCTGTAGTTAATGGTTTCCGGTTTTAAAACTTCACCGCTTGAACGCTCCAGGATAGACTCAGGAGAAGCCAAACTAATGGTGATACTGGTGAAGTTACTTTTGATTTTATTATCTTTCTTGTAAGACATATCTCTTTGTTTAGAGTATCAAGTATCGGGTATCAAGTATCAAGATCTGATCTTGCTACTTGATACTTTATACTTTATACTATTTAGTCTAATGTGATTTCCAATCCCAATCCTCTTAACTCATGAACCAATACATTGAATGATTCAGGAACTGAAGGCGTTGGCAAGGTTTCACCTTTAACAATCGCTTCGTATGTTTTCGCACGACCAACAACATCATCAGATTTAACCGTTAAGATTTCCTGAAGAATGTTAGCTGCACCAAAGGCCTCGAGTGCCCAAACCTCCATCTCACCAAAACGCTGACCACCAAACTGAGCTTTACCACCCAGAGGTTGTTGTGTAATTAATGAATATGGTCCGATCGAACGTGCGTGCATCTTATCATCAACCATGTGACCCAATTTCAGCATGTAAATAATACCTACTGTCGTTGGCTGGTCAAAACGCTCGCCTGTTAAGCCATTGTATAAATATGTTCTTCCAGATGCTGGCACGCCTGCTTTAGCAACCCACTCTTCCACTTCTTCATGGGTAGCCCCGTCGAAGATTGGAGTAGCAAATTTAATACCAAGCTCTTTACCTGCCCAACCCAAAACAGTTTCGTAAATCTGTCCAAGGTTCATACGGGAAGGTACACCCAATGGGTTAAGAACAATATCTACAGGAGTTCCGTCTTCAAGGAATGGCATATCCTCATCACGAACAATACGTGCAACAATACCTTTGTTACCGTGGCGTCCGGCCATTTTATCACCCACTTTAAGCTTACGCTTTTTAGCGATGTAAACCTTAGCCATCTGTACTATACCTGATGGAAGCTCATCACCAACACTGATCGCGAATTTATCACGTTTGTAGGCACCTAGCTCTTCGTTAAGCTTAATGTTATAATTGTGAAGCAATTGCTTAATCAGCTCGTTTTTGTCTTCATCAGTTGTCCATTTAGTCGGATTGATGTTTGCGAACTCAAGTTCAGCAAGCATTTTCTGAGTAAACTTAGCACCCTTAGGTAACAGTAACTCTCTATAAACGTTGAAAACACCCTGAGAAGTTTTACCATTCACAATAGTGAAAAGTTTGTCTATCAGGCTATCTCTTAATTGTTTAACCGCTTTGAAGTGACCGTTATCAAGTTTCTCCAATAGTGCTTTTTCTTCTGCCTTAGTAGTTTTCTTTGCACGTGAGAATAACTTAGTATCAATAACAACACCACCAATTGAAGGAGGAGTTTTTAAAGACGCATCCTTAACATCACCTGCTTTATCACCAAAGATTGCACGAAGAAGTTTTTCTTCCGGTGAAGGATCAGATTCTCCTTTAGGCGTGATCTTACCTATTAAAATATCACCTTCTTTCACTTCAGCACCAACACGGATAATACCATTCTCATCAAGGTCTTTTGTAGCCTCTTCAGAAACGTTAGGAATATCCGGTGTTAATTCTTCTTCTCCGCGTTTTGTATCACGAACTTCTAATTCGAATTCTTCAATGTGAAGAGAAGTGAATATATCTTGTGAAACTACACGCTCAGAAATTACAATCGCATCCTCAAAGTTGAAACCTTGCCAAGGCATGAATGCCACTTTAAGATTTCTTCCCAATGCTAATTCTCCATCCTGAGTTGCATATCCTTCGCAAAGAACTTGTCCTTTTTCAACTTTCTGACCTTTCTTAACAATCGGTTTTAAGTTAATACAAGTACTCTGGTTAGTTTTCTTAAACTTAGTTAAGCGGTAAGATTTTGTTTCACCTTCAAAAGAGACAAGTTTGTCATCTTCATTTCTTTCGTAAGTAATACGAATCTCATTCGCATCAACATATTCAACGATACCAGTTCCTTCAGCATTAATCAATGTACGTGAGTCACGGGCAACACGACCTTCCAGACCTGTACCTACCACCGGAGCTTCCGGACGTAACAATGGCACAGCCTGACGTTGCATGTTCGATCCCATCAATGCACGGTTAGCATCATCATGCTCTAAGAAAGGAATTAGTGAAGCTGCGATAGACGTAATCTGATTCGGAGCAACGTCCATCAAATCCAGTCTGTCAGGCTCAATAATCGGGAAGTCACCCTCAAAACGTGCTTTCACGTGTGAAGTTTCGAAATCTCCGTTATCGCTGTATTTAGCGTTCGCCTGTCCGATAGTTTTTCCTTCTTCATCTTCTGCAGAAAGGTAAATTACCGGCTCTTCAACAACTACCCGTCCATTGTCTACCTTACGATAAGGTGTTTCAATGAAACCAAGGTTATTGATTTTAGCATGAACACAAAGTGATGAAATCAAACCAATGTTTGGTCCCTCTGGAGTTTCGATGGTACACAACCTACCATAGTGGGTGTAGTGAACGTCACGAACCTCGAAACCAGCACGCTCTCTTGACAGACCACCGGGACCTAAAGCTGAAAGACGACGCTTGTGCGTGATCTCTGCAAGAGGATTCGTTTGATCCATAAATTGTGATAACTGGTTAGTTCCGAAGAACGAGTTGATCACAGATGAAAGCGTACGTGCATTAATCAAATCAGTCGGAGTAAACACCTCGTTGTCACGGATGTTCATACGCTCGCGAATTGTACGTGCCATACGTGCTAAACCTACACCGAACTGAGCATATAACTGCTCGCCCACTGTACGTACACGACGATTTGACAAGTGATCAATATCATCCACCTCTGCTTTAGAGTTGATTAATTTGATCAGATATTTTACAATCGCAATGATATCCTGTTTAGTTAAAACTTTGGTTTCAACCGGAGTACTTAACTTTAACTTACGATTGATTCTGTAACGACCTACATCACCTAAATCGTAACGTTTATCTGAGAAAAATAAACGATCGATGATACCACGAGCAGTTTCCTCATCAGGTGGTTCAGCGTTACGTAACTGACGATAGATATGCTCTACCGCTTCTTTTTCAGAGTTAGAAGTATCTTTCTGTAAAGTATTGTATATAATTGAGTAATCAGCGTTGCTGGAAGCATCATCCTTAGAAAGGATAACAGTTTTAACACCAGCATCAATGATCATATCGATATGGTCATCTTCTAAGATGGTTTCACGCTCAAGGATAATTTCGTTACGGTCGATAGAAACTACTTCACCTGTATCTTCATCTACGAAATCTTCTACCCATTTCTTTAGAACCCTTGCAGCAAGCTTACGGCCAACGAATTTCTTCAGACCAGATTTGCTAACTTTAACCTCATCAGCAAGCTCGAATAATTCTAAGATATCTTTATCAGAGTCATATCCAATTGCACGAAGAAGCGTGGTAACCGGGAATTTTTTCTTACGATCGATGTAAGCATACATCACGTTATTAACGTCTGTTGCAAACTCAATCCAAGAACCTTTAAAAGGAATTACACGTGCTGAATACAATTTGGTTCCGTTTGTGTGACGGCTTTGACCGAAGAACACACCTGGAGACCTGTGCAATTGAGATACAATAACACGTTCAGCACCGTTAATTACAAATGTTCCTTTAGGAGTCATATAAGGAATCGTTCCTAAATATACATCCTGAACAATAGTCTCAAAATCCTCATGCTCGGCATCGTTACATGATAGACGTAACTTAGCTTTTAACGGAACACTATGTGTTAAACCACGCTCAATACACTCTTGTATATCGTAACGCGGCGGATCAATGAAGTAATCAAGAAACTCTAAAACGAAGATGTTTCTTGAGTCAGAGATTGGGAAGTTTTCAGCAAACACTTTAAACAAACCTTCTGAATGACGGTTGTCTGAAGTGGTCTCCAAT
Organism: uncultured Pedobacter sp.; assembly: GCA_965650335.1. Lineage (GTDB taxonomy): Bacteria > Bacteroidota > Bacteroidia > Sphingobacteriales > Sphingobacteriaceae > Paradesertivirga. Next base: position 27,684 of record CBFGOI010000047.1, read on the forward strand.
TGAAAAAATTCCCTGAAAGATTGCAATTGCACATCCAGGAAATCGGGATAATCGATCACGTGTTTGCTGGTCGCAAAATTTACTCTTTCGCTTTGATTTTTGTTTGCCAATGGATTAAGATTTTAGTTTAAAAAATAAACTGTGACTTATTTTGGATTATCCCCAATCTTGTAAGTCAAACAAAAATGGGTACAATACAAACAGCAATAGACCCCGGCGAAAACCGGAGTCTAAGGCTATTTTTTTATTGAGTTAAGATTACTTAATCTCAACAACAGCTCCTGCTTCTTCTAATTGTTTTTTCAAAGCTTCAGCTTCGTCTTTAGCAACACCAGCTTTTAATTCTTTAGGAGCGCCATCAACTAAATCTTTAGCTTCTTTCAAACCAAGACCTGTTAAATCTTTTACAAGTTTAACAACTGCTAACTTCTGACCACCAGCCTCTTTAAGGATAACGTCGAAAGAAGTTTTTTCTTCTGCAGCAGCAGCTTCGCCACCAGCAGCAGGTGCAGCAACTGCAACTGCAGCAGCAGCAGGCTCAATACCATACTCGTCTTTAAGGATCTGAGCTAATTCGTTAACTTCTTTTACTGTCAAGTTTACCAATTGATCAGCAAACGCTTTTAAATCTGCCATTATATTTAATTTTTAATTCAATACTTTTTAAAATTACGAAACTTACAGGTGTCCGTTTTAACCTCTTTCTTGTAATGTTTTCACTAAACCTGCAATTGTATTTCCACCTGATTGTAGTGCAGAAATAACGTTCTTAGCAGGCGATTGCAATAATCCGATAATCTCTCCAACAAGCTCTTCTCTTGATTTTAGGCTTGCCAAAGCATCTAATTGGTTATCACCTACAAATACTGCTGTGTCAATGTATGCACCTTTCAAAAGCGGTTTATCACCACTTCTTCTAAGTTCTTTAATTAATTTTGCAGGAGCATTTGCTACTGTTGAAAACAGGATAGTTGATGAACCTTTCAATACGCCGTCGAATTCTGAAGAATCAACTCCTGCAGCTTCCATTGCCTTACGGATAAGGGTATTTTTAGCTACCTGAAGAGAAATTCCGTTTTCGAAAAATTTACGACGGATATTCGTGATTTTAGCAACAGTAAGGTCTGAAGTATCAGTAATATAAAAATTACCGTACTCTTTGATCTGCTCAGTCAAAGCTTGAACAATCTCTTGTTTTTCTTCTTTTCTCATGATTAGATCCCCACTACTGATTTAGTTTCAACTTCGATTCCAGGAGACATAGTAGAAGAGATATGAATACTCTTGAAATATGTTCCTTTTGATGACGAAGGCTTTAATTTTGAAAGCGTTTGAAGAATTTCAACTGCGTTCTCATAAATCTTGTCAGCCGGGAAAGATACTTTCCCTATGGAAGTATGGATGATACCGGTTTTATCAACCTTGAAATCAATCTTACCGCCTTTAACATCCGTTACTGCTTTACCGATATCAGTAGTTACAGTACCAGATTTAGGGTTTGGCATAAGGTTACGAGGACCTAAAATACGTCCAAGTCTACCTACTTTTGCCATAACACTAGGCATGGTGATAATGATATCAACATCTGTCCATCCACCTTCAATTTTGGCGATATACTCATCCAGACCCACGTAATCTGCACCCGCAGCTTTAGCTTCTTCTTCCTTATCAGGAGTTACCAATGCTAAAACGCGAACAGTTTTACCTGTACCATGAGGTAATGTTGCTATACCACGTACCATTTGATTTGCTTTACGCGGATCTACGCCCAAACGAACGTCGATATCTACAGAAGCATCAAATTTTGTAGTGGTAATATCCTTTACAAGTGCAGATGCATCCTGTAAAGTATATGCTTTACCTACCTCAATTTTGGATAGTGCCTTTTTTTGATTTTTTGTTAATCTAGCCACTTTCTTAATTTGAATTAATTAATTCCAGGGAGCGTTACCACTAACGGTAATTCCCATACTGCGCGCTGTACCGGCAACCATTCTCATGGCAGACTCTACAGTAAATGCATTTAAGTCGGTCATTTTATCTTTAGCGATGGTTTCAACCTGTTCCCAGGAAACCTGAGCTACCTTTTTACGGTTAGGCTCTGCTGATCCACTCTTTAAACCTGTAACTTCCATTAACTGGATTGCCACCGGTGGAGTTTTGATAATAAAGTCGAATGACTTGTCTGCGTAAACTGTAATTACAACTGGCAATACTTTGCCTGGCTTGTCTTGGGTACGTGCATTAAATTGCTTACAAAACTCCATGATGTTTACACCTTTAGCACCCAATGCAGGTCCTACCGGTGGAGATGGGTTTGCTGCCCCTCCCTTAATCTGTAATTTAATAAGCGCACTAACTTGTTTTGCCATTTTTGTTGATTATTTGATACTCAATGTTAGTTAGTTGGAAGCTGTGTAACATTTAAGGCTTTTGTTGAAGTATTAAGTACTTAGTATCAAGTATATAGACTAAGCGTCCTAAGTTGATGCCGGTACTTGGCTCCTTTATTTCATATGTACAATGTAAGCTATTGAAGTCTTAATACTTCGTACTTACTACTTTATACTCTTTTTTACTCTTTCTCTACCTGCATGTAATTCAACTCCAATGGAGTACGGCGGCCGAAGATCTTAACCATTACTTTCAGTTTTTTCTTCTCTTCGTTTACCTCTTCAATTACACCGGTGAAACCATTAAACGGTCCATCCATTACTTTAACGTTCTCGCCTACGTAATATGGCACATTCATGACTTCGCCCTGCTGAGCCATTTCATCTACTTTTCCGAGTATACGATTTACCTCTGCCGGACGTAAAGGAACAGCATTACCTTGTTTGTCTCCAAGGAAACCAATAACACTGTTAACATTTTTAATAATGTGTTCGAGCTCCCCATCAAGATTAGCCTCAATCAGAACGTAGCCAGGATAAAAATTTCGCTCTTTCGCGATTTTCTTTCCTTCACGCATCTGATAATACTTTTCCATAGGAATCAGAACCTGAGGTAACAAATGAGAAATTCCAAGACGATTAATCTCAGATTCGATATATTGCTTTACCTTTTTCTCTTTTCCACTTACCGCCCTAACTACATACCACTTCAATTGATCACTCATTGCGTTAACCATTTGCTACTGAATGATAAAATGTTTCTATTATAGTACGCACTCCATTATCCATCGCAAATATTAACAATGCGATAATAATTGAGGCCACCAGTACAACTACAGCAGAACTTTGCAATTCCGCCCATGTAGGCCATGAGACCTTATTGGTCATTTCGTCGTACGATTCTTTTAAAAATTCTACTACTTTAGCCATTTTAAAGCTTTAGCACGGGAACAAGGATTCGAACCCTGATCAAAGGTTTTGGAGACCTCTATTCTACCATTGAACTATTCCCGTGTATCTCTGAATCCCTAAAGGGACTTAAGAATACTATTTTATGAACAAAGTACTCAGGCTTTCCGACCCAAGTACTTTGCTATTTATAACCTTTTTTCCAAGGCCCTTTAGGGCTTGGGATTATGCTATGATTTCAGTTACCTGACCAGCACCTACTGTTCTACCACCTTCGCGGATAGCGAAACGTAAACCTTTTTCCATCGCGATAGCGTTGATAAGTTTTACAGAGATAGTAACGTTATCACCTGGCATAACCATTTCTACACCTTCAGCAAGAGTGATCTCGCCAGTTACATCTGTTGTACGGAAGTAGAATTGTGGACGGTATTTGTTGAAGAATGGAGTGTGACGACCACCTTCTGCTTTTGATAATACGTAAACCTCAGCTTTGAAATCTGTGTGAGGAGTTACTGAACCTGGTTTACAGATAACCATACCACGACGGATATCAGTTTTCTCAATACCACGTAACAATAAACCTACGTTATCACCTGCTTCACCTCTGTCAAGAATCTTACGGAACATTTCTACTCCAGTAACAGTTGACTTTAAGTTTTCAGCACCCATACCTAGTATCTCTACTGGCTCACCTGAGTTAATAACACCACGCTCGATACGTCCTGTAGCAACAGTACCACGACCAGTGATTGAGAACACGTCTTCAACCGGCATTAAGAAAGGAAGGTCTGTCAAACGTGGAGGAATTGGAATGTAGCTATCTACAGCATCCATTAGCTCAAGAATTTTTCCAACCCAGTTAGGATCTCCGTTCAATCCACCTAGAGCAGAACCCTGAATTACAGGAATATCATCACCAGGGAAATCGTAGAAAGATAATAGCTCACGAACTTCCATTTCAACAAGTTCTAAAAGCTCAGGATCGTCAACCATATCTACCTTGTTCATAAATACAACAAGAGAAGGAACACCAACCTGGCGAGCTAATAGAATGTGCTCACGAGTTTGAGGCATAGGACCATCAGTTGCAGCAACTACGATGATAGCACCATCCATCTGCGCAGCTCCAGTAACCATGTTCTTTACATAATCCGCGTGACCTGGACAGTCAACGTGTGCATAGTGACGGTTTTTTGTAGAATATTCTACGTGAGCTGTATTGATAGTGATACCTCTTTCTTTTTCTTCGGGAGCTGAGTCAATTGATTCAAATGAACGTGCTTCTGAGAAACCTGCATCTGCTAATACTTTTGTAATAGCGGCAGTTAATGTAGTCTTACCGTGGTCAACGTGACCGATTGTACCTATGTTAAGGTGGGGTTTACTACGGTCAAATTTTTCTTTTGCCATGATGTTATACTTCTATTAGTAGGTTAAATTTTATATTTTATGAATTATTTACATTCAAGAGCCAATGATGGGACTTGAACCCATGACCTCTTCCTTACCAAGGAAGTGCTCTACCGCTGAGCTACATCGGCTTTTTTCTTTAGTTCATTAGTTTAAATTGCAAAGTAGTTCATTAGTGCTCCATAATGCTGGCTACTAACAAAACTGAACTAACAGACCATTGACCAATAAACCAATGTATTACCTGAGCGGAAGACGAGGTTCGAACTCGCGACCTATAGCTTGGAAGGCTATCGCTCTACCAACTGAGCTACTTCCGC
>CBFGOI010000048.1:0-32509 GCA_965650335.1 uncultured Pedobacter sp.
ATCAATTTCGATCAAAAAGTCTGATGCCTGCTCATTTTTATTAATTTTGCGCCAATGGATCTTTACAAAATCAAAATAAACTTTGAAGAACAAGGCCTTGAGTCTATTGAGCTACCTATCGCAGAAGGCGAATCAGTACTTGACGTTTGCCTCGACAATGGAATAGAGCTTCAACACAACTGTGGCGGCGTTTGCGGTTGCAGTACCTGCCATGTTTATGTAAATAAAGGAATGGATAGCCTTGAGGAAATCTCTGATAAAGAAGAAGATTTTATCGACCGGGCGGTTAATCCTCGTATAAATTCGCGCTTAGGCTGCCAGTGTGTTGTGATTGATGGCGATATTGAAGTTACATTACCAGACCAAAACCAGTTTTTAGGACATTAATATTCATATATGAATCAAAATAAATTCGCATTACCCATACATTGGAAAGATCATGAAGACATTGCAATGGGACTTTACGAGAAGTTTGGTGATGATTTCAACGAGTCGAAAATCTATAGAATTCGCTTTACCGAATTAATGGATTGGGTTCTCAGTCTTCCAAATTTTGCAGATACCCGCGAAGAATGTAATGAAGGACACCTGGAGCAAATTCAGTCGGCCTGGGTGTATGAATGGAGAGATAACCAGGATTAATGTGCAAATTCTTTGTAAAGCGCTTTATTAATGTGCAGATGTGCAGATTTTTTAGGAAGAGCTTTACTGATGTGAAGATGTTAGCCTTGCAGGAATAAATTTTATATGCACATCGGTTCAATTTGCATATTTACACATTAATTTCATTTGCACATTTAAACCATGTTTCTTAGCAAATTAAAAACCATAAAAGCTTTTGTTCTGGATATCGATGGTGTTCTGACGGACGCCACCATACACGTAACGGTATCTGGCGAACAATTACGTCGCTTTAATGTACGTGATGGATACGCTATGCAACTGGCTGTGAAAAAGGGTTATTTAATTTGTGTCATTTCAGGGGGGAAGTCTCAAAGTGTTATTCTTCGATTAAAAGGATTGGGAATAACAGAAGTACACTTAGGTATTACAAATAAGCTTGAAGTGTATAATAAATTCCTTCATCAGCATCAGCTCAATCAACATGAGGTGATTTATATGGGTGATGATATTCCGGATATTCCGGTGATGAAAATTGCCGGAGCCAGTGCTTGTCCCTCTGATGCCGTAGAGGAAGTAAAAGAGATATCAGATTATATCTCAGCCAAAAACGGGGGAGATGGTTGTGTTCGCGATCTCATTGAAAAAGTATTAAAAGTTCAGGATAATTGGTTCGATATTAATCCTACGGCGCAGGAAGACAGTATTCCATCAATATAATTTCTCCGGATGAACGTCAACTTTCCAACAATTATTCTTGCATCAAAATCTCCGCGCAGACAAGAGCTTCTCACCCTTATGAACGTTGATTTTCGGGTGGTTTTGAAAGATGTGGATGAATCTTATCCTGAAGGCTTAAGTCCTGCAGAAGTTGCGGTTTACATCGCCGAGATGAAAGCTAAAGCTTTTGATGAATCTTTAAATGAAAATGAACTTGTCCTTACTGCTGATACCATAGTTTGCGTCGAAGATCAAATTTTAGGCAAACCAAACGACGAAGCTCATGCGTTCGAGATGCTAAGTCTTTTATCAGGCAAAAAGCATGAAGTTATAACAGGGGTAGCATTTCTTCAAAATCATCGGCTGCATTCTTTTTTTGAGCTTACTGAAGTTTATTTCAGGCCGCTTAGCGCTGATCAGATTAACTATTATATTCAAACATATAAACCTTACGACAAAGCCGGTTCATACGGAATTCAGGAATGGGCAGGGTTAGTGGCAATAGAAAAAATTGAAGGTTCTTACACGAATGTTGTGGGACTTCCCACTCACAGAGTGTATGAAGAACTTTTAAAATTCTCCTTAGGATTTTAATTTTTTTTCAGTTTACTTCAGCAGAAGGCCCTCTTTCAATGCATACACACTCAATTTAGCTGATTCAATGTTTAATTTATCGATAATGTATTTGGTGAGAAGGGATGCTACCACAATCATATCTTTCCTGACGGATAAAATAGCGTCATTCGTCAAACGCTCCTGATGTGTTGAGCTGAGTATATCTTCGATTATTAAGTTCAATTGATTGAGATCGAACTCAAATGACTTATTAGTGTCAATCGGCATACTCTTAGATTTCACCTGGCAAAGGGCAGCGAAAGTTTCAAATGCACCGGCTGAGCCGATAAGAACCTTTGGCTTATATTTTAATGAGAAACTAAATAAATCTGTAAGTACACTATCAAGATGTGTAATGATGACTTTTTTATCATCATTTGAGATCGGATCTGAATGATGAAACATGGCCATTAACTTTGCTGCGCCTATGGGATAGCTTTTTTTCCATACAATACCTTGTCCATTGGCAAAAATAAACTCCACACTTCCTCCGCCAATATCCATAATTACAGAGTTATCATCTAAATGAATTGCTTGCCGAACACCCTGATAAATTAAATCCGCTTCCCTTTCTCCATCAATAATTTCAATTTGTATTCCGGTTTTATTTTTAACCTGTTGGATAAAATCAGGGCCATTAAGCGCAGTTCGAAAAGCTGCGGTCCCTACCGCTTTTATGATATCGACCTTGTGTTCCAGAATGATCGAGCTAAACTCGGACAGCGCTTTCAATCCCCTTTGAAAGGCAGCTTCAGTAATTTTTCCGCTGTTAATTCCCCCTTCACCGATCTTTACATGTTTCTGATCGGCCAAAACAATTTGTTGAATCAACCCCTGATCGATGTCAGCAATTATTAAATGAAAAGTATTAGTGCCCAAATCGAGGGCAGCAATGCGTTGAGACATGACATTATTCTTTGTACATAAACCATTTAATCAACTCTCTGTAGCTGGTTTTTTTGCCATACATTAAAATGCCTACCCGATAGATTCGTGCTGCTATCCAGGTGGTGAAAATAAAACCGGCAACTAAAATGGTGACAGACAGATATAATTCCCATTCGGGCACGCCAAACGGAACTCGAACCATCATAGCAATAGGAGAGGTGAACGGAATCATGCTAAGCCAGAATGACAAGGAGCTGCCAGGGTTATTCACAATAAAACTAAAAGCCATTATGTAAGTAAATAATAAAGGTAATGTTATCGGGAACATAAACTGCTGGGTTTCGGTTTCGTTATCCACTGCTGAACCAACTGCCGCAAATAAAGCACTGTAAAGCAGATAACCTCCCAAAAAGTATATTAAAAAAGTAACCAATATATAGCCGACAGGTATTGTCTGTATTGCAGTCAAAATAGTAGGTGGTAATATTTCAGCGCTTGTGAACTTAGTGGCCAGAACTGATAATATTATCCAGAGTAAGAACTGTGTTAAGCCAACCATCCCAATTCCTACAATCTTTCCCATCATTAATTGAAATGGTTTCACAGATGATATAATTACTTCAACTATCCGGCTGGTTTTTTCTTCGATAACGCCACGCATTACTTGGGCACCATAGATGAAAAGACTTAAATAAATTAAAATTGCCGCCGAAAAACTTATCGCATAAGCCGCCGAAGCATCACTTTCCTTTTCGCCTTCATCTGTAAGCTCTTTGTATTCGATAGAAACATTCGGCTTTATACTCTCAAGTGTTTCAATGTCTATTCCGGCATCCTTTAATTGTTTATAGCGAAGTATATTATTTATCTGATTTCCTATTTCACTCATAACGAACATAGGGGCCTTTTTTTCGGATACGAGCTGTACTTTGCCATTTTGTTCAACGTTTTGCGGGATATACAGCACAAAAGTCGCGTTAGCTCGGGCAGTGTTCTTCGCTTCTTTCAAACTTTCCGAACTTGAAGAGAAGACCAGTCCTTTACTGTTTTTGAATTCCTTGCTAAAAATCCCACTATCATCCACTACACTCACCTCTGTCACAGAGTCTCCACCGGTCTGGGTGAGATAAGCTACCAAACCTGTCATCCCTAAAAATAGAAGTGGAACCAAGAAGGTCATTAAAAGGAAGCTTTTCTTTTTAACACGGCTCAGATATTCTCGCTTTATGATGAGTAAGGTCTTACGCATGATGAATACCCTTTACTTGTTGAATGAAAATATCATTAATTGTCGGAATTACTTCTCTGATCTGGTGTATTTCGACCAGCGGAATTAAATATTGCAGTGTATCATTGACACTTATATTTTCCTTTAATTGTAGGGTTACTTCACTGGTATCTTCTAAATTTCTTCTATCTAGTACGTTAAAAAGATTAGTGCCCAAAGAGGTTAGCTCTTCACCGCGGTATTCAATACAATATATATTACTTCGGTATGAGTTTTTGATATCCTTTAAGCTGCCATCGAGAATTTTCTTTGCTTTATTTATCAGAGCGATGCTATCGCAAAGTTGCTCGACAGATTCCATGCGGTGAGTTGAGAATATAATCGTTGCTCCTTGCTTATTTAATTCAAGGATCTCATTTTTTATAACTTCTGCATTGATTGGATCAAATCCTGAAAAGGGCTCGTCTAATATTATCAGTTCTGGTTTATGAATCACGGTTGCCACAAATTGAACTTTCTGCTGCATTCCCTTACTAAGATCTTCGACTTTCTTTTTCCACCAGTCCTGCATCTCCATTTTCGCAAACCAATAGTTACAACGGGCCAGAGCATCCTTTTTACTAAGACCCTTTAATTGAGCCAGATAAATCATTTGCTCTCCGATCTGCATTTTCTTGTACAGCCCACGTTCTTCAGGTAAATACCCTATGATATTAATGTGGGATGGATTTAGGCGAACACCATTAATGTAAATAGTACCTTCATCCGGAGCTGTAATCTGATTAATAATTCGAATCAGGGATGTTTTCCCCGCACCATTTGGACCTAATAAACCAAATATGCTTCCTCTTTTAACTTCAAGACTTACATGATCAAGAGCTCTGTGGCCAGCATACTGCTTTACAATATTTTCGATTTTCAGCATAGTTGAATAGCTCGGGAGAATACAGCATGGAACGTTTTCGTCAAGAAGATAGGGTATGAAGTAAAGTTGTAATATCCGATGGTTTTAATGGTTTCACCAGAAATGTATACACATTCGGAAAATTATAAGATTCTCCATGATCATCGGCACTGGTTGACGAGGTGAGAATAATAACTTTATGATCCAGATCTCTTTTTTGCATCTTATCTAGAAATTGCCATCCATCCATCAACGGCATGTTCAAATCAAGGAAGATGAAATCAGGATTTAGCTCCGTTATTAATTCTAAGCCGCGAACAGGATCATTACACTCATACACAGTTGTTTCCGGAGACACCTGATTGATTAATTTTCTGACAATAAAAGTAGATATTTCTATATCATCAATTACGAGAACGGTATTCATTGTGATTTGAAAGGTTTTAGAATTTAAGAATCTAAGGTAATTTTTTTATTGAAAATAAGTAATAGGGAGCAGCGATTTTATTTTTAGTTTCGCCAAATATCAAACAGATCACACCATAATTTTGCATGAAAAAGAAAATTGCGTTAGTAACAGGAGGATTTACAGGCGAATCGGTTATATCACTGAAAAGTGCTGAAGTTATTGATAGAAATTTAGACCGGGAAAAGTTTGACGTTTTCAAAGTGATTATTACACCGGAAAGCTGGTTTTACGAACAAGGCGGGGCTATGTATGAAATTGACAGGAATGATTTTTCATTAAATGTTCAAGGTCAAAAAATCCTTTTTGATTGCATTTTCATCGGTTTACATGGCTCGCCTGGCGAGGATGGCAAACTTCAGGGTTATTTTGATATGCTTGGCCTCTCATACACAACATGTGATGCTTTAACCTCTGCCATAACAATGAATAAAGGTTATACTAAAGCTATTGTTAATGGTGTAAAAGATTTAAATATCGCACGCTCGGTGCAACTGTTTTCTAACACCTCAGAAACATCAACCGAAATATTGGCAGAACTCAATTTGCCACTGTTTGTAAAGCCCAATAATGGTGGAAGCAGCATTGGCATGAGTAAAGTAAAATCGGCCGGCGAACTGCCGGAAGCTTTAGAAAAAGCATTCAAGGAGGATACTCAGGTTTTGGTGGAAGAATATATCAAGGGCAGAGAATTCACTATCGGCGTATATAAAGGATATGATGGGATTAAAGTTCTTCCTGCAACAGAAATTGTTACTTCCAAAGAGTTTTTCGACTTTGAAGCTAAATATACAAGCGGAGTAACAGAAGAAATTACGCCGGGCAGAATGTCTGACGAGGAGAAACACAGAGTGGAAACAGTTGTACAGGAGACTTACAGAAAATTAAACTGCAGGGGTGTAGTACGGATCGATTACATTCTTGAGGAAACAAGCGGCAAATTCTTTTTTATAGAGGTGAACACGGTGCCCGGACAAACCGAAAATAGCATTATTCCACAACAGGTAAGAGCAATAGGCAGAACGATTAAAGATTTTTACACCGAGTTGATTGAAGTTGCCATTAAATAGAACTTCACTAGTGGTCAGTTCATTGGTGAATTAAGGAAAAACAATCTGACTTTTTATACTAATGAACTGTCCACAAAGAAACTAATAGACTAAATAGAATACTTCTCAATCATTTCTTCGGTAATTTTCATACCCCGCCCGGTTTTAATGTCAATCAGAACATAGTCAAACCAGCCGTCGCTGCATATTTTGCCTGTTTTTAAACTTGAAATTTCAAATTTAACTTTGCTGCTTTTTTCATCCATTGAAATAATCCAGGTAGTTACAGTAAAACTCTCGCCGAGTGTCAAAGGTCTTTTAAACTCAACGTGGGCGGTTTTGACAACCCAACCGTATCCCATTTCCATGAAATCTTCCATTGACATACCATAACAAGTTTCCATCTGTTCATAACGGGCCGCCAATACGTAATCCAGATACTTGCTATTATGTACATGGTTAAACATATCGATATCATCGGGTCTGACTTTAAGTTCCGTAGTAAACTTGCTATATTCTTTATGCTTGTCCATTAAAGGTTATTCTCTAAAACTAAATCGAAAGATTTTTTTTGCCAAAATTAGTAATACTTTCAGTTTGAGCAATCTTCTATTGGGTAGCATTAAGTAAGGTATTAATTATTTTTTTAATCAATTACATTCGCTACCTTTGCAGCTAATTAACAAAATATTTAATCGCTTTAATATTATTCACGTAATGTATTTAAGTACAGAGTACAAGGCAGAAATTTTTGCCAAACACGGTAAAGGTGCAACTGATACTGGTTCTACCGAAGGTCAGGTAGCATTATTTACTTCTCGTATTGCTCATTTAACAGGGCATTTAAAGAAAAACAAAAAAGATTTTTCTACGCAATTAGCTCTTCAGAAACTAGTTGGTAAGCGTCGCGGTTTACTTGCTTATTTGTACAAGAAAGATATCAACAGGTATCGTGCTATCATCAAAGCTTTAGAGTTAAGAGATATTATTAAATAATCTTTTAAAAAAAGTTTAAAAGCCATCCTATAAGGGTGGCTTTTTTTTTAACTTCGCCAATAAAATTTTTTAATAAATTTCGATGCGTTATTAAAGAGGAAAAGCGCATCATTACTGAAAACAAATGAGTTATAACTTAATTAAAAAATCTTTCGATTTGGGCGATGGCCGTATAATCGAAATCGAAACCGGTAAGCTTGCCAAACAAGCTGATGGTTCTGTAGTAGTTAAAATGGGTGATACCATGTTGCTGGCTACTGTTGTGTCATCAAAAGAAGCTAAAGAAGGCATTGATTTTCTTCCTTTATCTGTTGATTACCAGGAAAAATATGCTGCCGCAGGACGTATCCCAGGAGGATTCCTTCGTCGCGAAGCTCGTTTATCTGATTACGAAGTTTTAATTTCCCGTTTGGTGGATCGTGCTTTGCGCCCGATGTTCCCCGAAGATTATCATGCAGATACACAAGTGATGATTTCACTAATCTCTGCTGATAGAAATATAATGCCTGATGCTTTGGCTGGTTTAGCTGCTTCGGCTGCTCTTGCAGTATCAGATATTCCGTTTAACGGACCTATTTCTGAAGTACGTGTTGCTAAAATTGACGGAAAGCTGGTGATTAATCCATACTTGAGCGATTTAGAGCGTGCAACTTTAGAATTTATCGTAGCTGGTTCTGAAAATGATATCGGTATGGTTGAAGGCGAGTGTAGCGAGATTGATGAAGAAGAAATGATCGAGGCAATTGAATTCGCTCATAAAGCCATCAAAATCCAGGTTGCGGTTCAAAAAGAATTAATGGCTGAGGCTGGTAAAACAGTTAAACGTACTTATTCGCACGAGCATAGCAATCCGGCATTAAGAGAGCAGGTTTTTGCAGCTACTTATCAGCAGGTTTATGATGTAGCGAAATCGGGTTCTTCGAAACATGATCGCACTGATAGCTTTAAGCTTATCCAGGATACATTCATTATTTCTTTAGGAGAAGAAATAGATGATATCACCAAAGGTCTTGCTAAGAAATATTTCCATGATGTTCAATACGATGCTATTCGTAACTTAATTCTTGATGAAGGAATTCGTTTAGATGGCCGTGACGTACGTACTGTACGCCCAATCTGGAGTGAAATAGGTTATTTACCAGCAGCTCATGGTTCCGCTGTATTTACCCGTGGAGAAACCCAATCATTAACTACTGTTACATTAGGTACTAAACTTGATGAGCAGATGATTGATGGAGCTTTCTTTAACGGATATCAAAAATTCATTTTACATTATAATTTCCCGGGTTTCTCAACTGGCGAAGTTCGTCCGAACAGGGGAGCTGGCCGTCGCGAAATCGGTCACGGAAATTTAGCCCTTCGTTCTTTGAAAAAAGTAATGCCAGGAGAAGAGGAAAATCCATACACAGTACGTATTGTATCTGATATCTTAGAATCAAATGGTTCTTCGTCAATGGCTACGGTTTGTGCAGGTACATTAGCATTAATGGATGCAGGTGTAAAATTAAAAGCTCCTGTTTCTGGTATTGCCATGGGATTAATCACTGACGAAAAGACCGGAAAATACGCTGTATTATCTGATATTCTGGGTGATGAAGATCATTTGGGAGATATGGACTTTAAAGTTACAGGTACTGAAAAAGGTATTGTGGCTTGTCAGATGGACTTAAAAATCAACGGGTTAAAATGGGAAGTATTAAGAGATGCTTTACATCAGGCTAAAGAAGGTCGCCTTCATATCTTAAATGAAATGAAGAAAACGATTTCTGAACCTCGCGCAGAGTTGAAACCACATGCTCCTCGTTTAGAGATGCTTAGAATTGATAAAGAATTCATTGGTGCCGTTATCGGTCCAGGTGGAAAAGTTATCCAGGAAATGCAACGCGAAACTGGCGCAACTATCACTATTGAAGAAAAAGACAATCAAGGTGTGATAAGTATTTTTGCTCCGGGTAAGGATGCAATTGATGCTGCCGTTAAGCGTATCAAAAATATTGTAGCTAAACCTGAAGTTGGAGAAATCTATGAAGGTAAAGTGAAATCAATTATGCCTTTCGGAGCATTTGTTGAAATCATGCCGGGTAAAGATGGTTTATTGCATATTTCTGAAATTGATTGGAAACGTTACGAATCAATGGAAGGTGTTTTCAATGTTGGTGACGAAGTTAGAGTGAAACTGCTTGAAGTTGATAAACAAGGTAAACTTAAATTATCAAGAAAGGCACTTATTCCTCGTCCTCCAAAACCGGAAGAAAAAAAACCTGAAGGTTCTGCACCTACAACATAAAACAAAAAGCCTCGGTAAACCCGGGGCTTTGTTTTTATTATCACTTCGGATTTTTTAAAGTGCCAGTACTTATTCAGGTTTCAAAAAAGGTAAAATTGTATCAAACAAAAATAGCTTCCCGACGGTTTGCGATTTTTTTATACAATTTATTGAATTTCTATGAATTAGATATTATTTTTACTTATTTTGTGTTAAATTTATAAATACTACAAAAATGCTACAGAAAACATTCGTAAAATCTAAAGGCGCATATAAAGTAAAATTTACTTTAAAGCCTGATCACGCAGAGAAAGTTGAATTGCTTGGACTAAATAGCGATTGGGAAACTCCGATTCAATTAATTAAGAAAAAAGACGGTTCGTTTTCTACCGAAGTAGCTTTACCTAAGGATACAAAACATGAATTTAAATACCGTGTAAATAATACAGAATGGCTAACCGAGGAGGATGCCGACGCACAGCAGCCAAATGAGTTTGGTAGCACCAATAGCGTGCTTGTTCTTTAAGAATCCCTAAAAATTAGATTGCAATCTTTTCAGGCTTTTCTATTCTTACGAATGGAAAAGCTTTTTTTTTGAAAAGAAGTTGACATCATATGTTTTAATTTGTTTTTATATACTTTTAAGGCAATGGACACACAAAAATTAAATGCTGCTTTTAAATTATTCGACGCCTATAACAGCAAGGATCCGAAACAGTACAAATGTAACGGGGCAATTTTCCCTCAGGAACTTTTTTTCGCTGTTCACGTTTATGAATGGGTTAAGAAGCTCGATCCCGATGCAAGCGAGCCATTATTGCTTGCATCGCGTTGCCAGCATATTGGCCGGTGGGAGGTGCCAAGGGAATCATATCCTGCAGGAAAAGCCGGATATTTAAATTGGCGAAGTAATCTCGCAAAATATCATGCAGAAAAGGCATCGCATATACTTAATGATGTAGGATACGACTCCGGAACAATTCAGCGAGTGCAGCAAATCGTGCTTAAGCAACAGATAAAAATTGATCCTGAGGTTCAAACAATGGAAAACGCTTTGTGTCTGGTTTTTCTTCAGTTTGAATATGAGGACTTTATAAAGAAACATGACGATCAAAAACTCATCCGCATTCTTCAGAAATCATGGGGAAAAATGAGCGAGCCAGGAAGGAATGCTGCCTTAACTCTGAGTTTCTCTGAAAAGGGTACTGAATTAATAAACAGGGCACTAGCCTGAGTCGTTCGCTTTCAAAAAGCTAATGCTGATTACCGGTATTTAACCCGCAAAGCTGTATATTTGACGCCATGAATCACCTGATAGCTCCTTCTGTTTTAGCCGCCGACTTTGCTAATTTAAAACACGATATCGACATGATAAATGCAAGTGAAGCCGATTGGTTTCACATCGATATTATGGATGGGGTTTTTGTTCCCAATATATCTTTTGGTTTTCCGGTTCTGGATGCGATAGCGCGACATGCTAAAAAGCCTTTGGACGTTCATTTAATGATCGTAGACCCTGATCGTTACCTTGAGCAATGTAAAAAAGCAGGAGCAGCAACAATAACGGTTCATTATGAGGCTTGTACCCATTTACATCGCACAATCCAAGCAATCAAGAGCCTTGGTTGCATTGCGGGTGTTGCACTTAATCCACACACACCTGTTAGCGTGCTTGAAGATATTATAGAAGATGTAGATATGGTGCTACTGATGTCGGTTAATCCAGGCTTTGGTGCACAAAAATTCATACCCAATACATATCGTAAAATACGCGCTCTAAAAGCGATGGCGGCCGGCAGAAATGACGGTCTTTATATCGAAATTGATGGTGGTGTGAATCTGAGCAACTCTGCCGAATTATTAAAAGCTGGCGCAAATGTTTTGGTTGCAGGAAATTTTGTTTTTACAGCTTCAAATCCCCAACAGGTTGTCTCTCAATTAAAGCAAACTAAAGGCCACACCTTACAAGCCTGATTGGATGAGGTTTATAGTACTATTTAATTTACTTCTCTTAAATATGTTTGCTTTTGCTCAAACTGTAACTGTCAGTGGCAAAGTGCAAAATCAACAAGGGCATGCGCTTGAGGGGGTTAATATAAACGTACTTAATTCTGATAAAAGCGGGAAAAGCGGGAAAGATGGTACTTATACTTTACACATTGTTTCTTCATCTCCGGAATTAAAAATATCTTTCAGGTACTCGGGATTTATAACCCAAGTTATTTCGGTAAGGACCAGCATACGAAATATAAAAAAAGATATAGTTTTAGTTTCTGAAATAACACAGCTGGATACTGTTACTATAAAATCACAAAAAAACGAATTTGGAAATCTTCGCAGTATAGATGCAGGATTAATCAAAAATATCCCGGCGGTATCAGGAAATTTTGAATCGCTGCTAAAGACGCTACCCGGAGTTTCCTCTAATAATGACTTAAGTTCTCAATACTCGGTAAGAGGCGGCAACTTTGACGAAAACTTGATTTATGTGAATGATATAGAAATATTTCGTCCACTATTGGTGCGTAACGGGCAGCAGGAAGGTTTAAGTTTTATTAATCCTGAATTAGTTTCAACAGCAAGTTTTTCTGCCGGAGGCTTTGAAGCAAAATATGGCGATAAACTTTCATCCGTATTAGATGTCCGTTATAGCAGACCTGATAGTACACAACTTATTGCCTCTGCGGGCTTGCTCGGGCTTTCGGCCACTTTAAAACAGCCTCTGGGAAAGGGTTTCTTTCTTGCGGGAATCCGTGAAAAAACAAATCAAAGTATTTTGCGCTCACAGCCTGTGGTCGGCAGCTACCAGCCTCAATTTTATGATTTTCAAGCCCTTTATTCGGTAAATGTAAATAATAACTTTAGTTTGTCGGTTTTTGGAGATTATAACTTGAGCAAATTTTCTTTAATACCTGAGAGCAGAGAAACAATTTTCGGAACCATCGACCAACAATACCGATTGAAAATAAATTATGAAGGACAGGAAAAAGACAGATATGAATCTCTGGCCGGAGCAGTAACCCTGACGTATAAGCCGCGCCAAAACGCATGGTTTAAATGGATAACAACAAGCTTTAATAATTCCGAGGAGGAAACTTTTGACGTAGAAGGAAGCTATATTTTCGATGAGGCCAATACCGATTATAGAGAGTTTGAGAATGTTAAAACGAATCGGGGAATCGGTGTAAATTATGATTACGCACGAAATCGTCTTAAATCCTATATATACAGCTCCGAAATCAGGTCTTATTTTCAAAAGCAACGATCTTTTTGGGAGGCTGGAATCAGATATCAGCATGATTTAGTTCATGATAATTTGAAGGAATATCATCTTATTGATTCTGCAGGATATACATTACCTCAGACTGATGGGGATTTAGTTCTTACAGATGTTGTTAATGCAGAAAATTCGGTCAAAACACATCGGTTTACAGCTTTTGTTCAAAATACTTTCCCTTTAACATCACAAATCACCATGTCGGCTGGTTTGCGCAGTAATTACAACTCTTATACCGACGATTTTTTGTGGAGTCCCAGAGTAAGCGCTGTTTATCATCCTTTAAAAGGAAGGCGTGTATGGCGTTTTTCTACAGGCGTTTATAATCAGCCGCCGTTTTACCGCGAGTTGAGAAACTTCAACGGAAGTTTAAATATGCAATCAAAAACGCAGCGCTCCATTCATTTCTTAGCTGCAACTGATTATTTGATCCAAAAGAAGGAAGGGAGTCCTTTGAAATTTACATCCGAAATTTATTTTAAAAAGTTGAATAATCTAATTCCATATAAAATTGAGGATTTAAGGATCCGATATTTTGCAGATCAACAGTCACACGGCTATGCAGCAGGGGCAGATTTTTCGATAAGTAAGGAGTTTGTTTCGGGATTGGAATCTTCTTTCAGACTTTCTTTTATGAAAACAGCTGAGGACATAGAAGGCGATTCATACCAGGTTAGAGACAAAGATGGCAACTCTTCTACAGTTTATCCTGGATATTTAAAACGACCAACTGATCAGAGGATAAATTTTTCAGCTTTTTTTCAAGATAAGTTATTTAATAGTCCTACTTATAAGGTTCATTTAACATTATTGTATGGTTCGGCACTCCCGGTGGGACCGCCTCAAACAGAACGATATCGGGATGAATTTAAAATTCCATCTTATAGACGAGTTGATATAGGTTTCTCAAAAGATTTCTTAGAAGGGGGGACGAAATTTAAATTAAAGCCTGTAAGCAAGTATTTTGAATCGTTTATCGCTTATGCTGAGGTATTTAATTTATTAAACATATATAACACTGTATCGTTTTTATGGATAAAAGATGTAAATAACAACCAGTTTGCAATCCCTAATTATTTAACATCCCGTCAGCTAAATATAAAATTCATTGCAAAAATCAAAAATTAAGATAGAAAAAGATATAAAAATTCTAAATTTGACACAATAAAACACTGACCCAAATGATATGTAACTTCGGCGCCGGCCCTTGTATTTTACCACAAGAAGTTTTTAAACAAGCTTCACAGGCCGTTTTAAATTTTAACGATACAGGATTATCTATCCTGGAGATTTCACACAGAGCTCCTGAGTTTGAGGCTGTTGTGGATGAATCCATTAGGCTGGTTAAAGAATTATTGAATGTTCCTGATGGCTATTCTATTTTGTTTTTACAAGGTGGAGCAAGTACTCAATTCTCTATGGTTCCAATGAATTTAATGGCAGAAGGACAATCTGCTGCTTACCTGGATTCGGGAGCATGGGCAAGTAAAGCAGCCAAAGAGGCTAAATTATTTGGTGAAGTAAAAATTGTAGCTTCATCAAAAGATGCCAATTATACTTTCATTCCTAAGGATTATGTAATCCCTGAAGATGTTGCGTATTTCCATTTCACATCTAACAACACAATTTTTGGAACTGAGTTATTCGAGACTCCTAAAACCTCTGTTCCAATTGCATGTGACATGTCTTCAGACATTTTTAGCCGTGTGATTAATGTAGCTGATTTTGGTGTTATTTATGCCGGAGCTCAGAAAAATATGGGACCTGCGGGCGTAACATTAGTAATTATTAAAGATGAATTGATCGGAAAGTCTGGAAGGAAATTACCTTCCATGTTAGACTATAAAATTCATGCAGATAACAAATCACTTTACAATACACCTTCAGTATTTGCGATTTACGTTTCTATGCTTAATCTGCAATGGTTAAAATCTAAAGGTGGCGTTGCTGCTATAGAGCAAGAAAACATCGCGAAAGCAAATGCTTTATACGAGGAAATCGATCGCAACCCTTTATTCAGGGGTGCTTGTAAAGTTGAAGATCGTTCAAGAATGAATGTTTGTTTCGTAATGGAGAATCCTGAGTTGGAGAAACCGTTTTTGAAATTAGCAGAAGAACGTGGTATGGTTGGAATCAAAGGTCACCGCAGCGTTGGTGGTTTTAGAGCTTCAATTTATAATGCATTGCCAATAACTGCAATTCACAGGTTAATTGATGTAATGCAAGAGTTTGCTGAAACGGCCAGATAGTTTGAGCTAAATAAAATATTTAATACTAAACGTAATAATAATGATTAAAATTCTTGCCAATGATGGTATAGATCCGACAGGAAAAAGCATGCTGGAAGCTGCAGGTTTCTTTGTTGAGACCCAAAATATTCCTCAGGATCAATTACCAGAAGCTTTAAAAAATTTCGACGCAATAACTGTTCGTAGTGCTACTAAGGTTCGTAAAGATTTAATTGATAGTTGTCCTAATTTGCGACTTATAGGTCGTGGTGGGGTTGGAATGGATAATATTGACGTTGACTATGCGAGATCTCAGGGACGTGCGGTAGTTAACACACCTGCAGCTTCATCTCCATCGGTTGCTGAACTCGTTTTTGCTCACCTTTTTACAGGAGTTCGTTTTTTACACGACTCTAACCGTAAAATGCCTGTCGAAGGCGCTTCAAAATTCAATGATCTGAAAAAAGCATATGCTAAGGGTATTGAGTTAAAAGGCAAAAAAATCGGAATCATTGGTTTAGGACGTATCGGAAAAGAGACCGCAAAAATGGCTCTTGGCTTGGGTATGGAAGTTTTAGGCTATGATGTTTACGATTTTGAAACAGAAATTGAATTGAATCTGGCTGGTGGAGTAAGTGTAAAAGTGCCTGTTAAGAAAGTGAGTTTAGACGAACTTTTAGCAGAATCTGATTTCATTAGCTTGCATATTCCTTTTGTTGATAAAGCAATTCTTGGAAAAGAAGAATTCGAGAAAGTTAAAAAAGGCGTTGGTGTTGTAAATTGTGCCCGTGGTGGAGCAATTGATGAACTTGCTTTAATCGAAGCTTTAGATTCTGGCAAGGTTGGATTTGCCGGTTTAGATGTATTTGATAATGAGCCTACTCCTCGTCAGGAGATCTTGTCTCATCCAAAAATTTCTTTAACTCCTCATATCGGAGCAGCTACTAACGAAGCGCAAGAGCGCATCGGCGTTGAACTTGCAAGTCTTATTATTGAATATTTCAATAAATAAAACTTCTCGATATAATTTTAAGGTTGTCTGTGAGAATAGACAACCTTTTTTGTTTTAGACTAATATTTATTCCTGAGTATTATTGATCCATATCCGTCATCATGTTAAAGATTGCTTACGATAAGATTTATGCACATCCTTTACCCGAAGGGCATCGCTTCCCGATGATAAAGTATGAGTTAATTCCTGAGCAGCTATTGAGAGAAGGGTTAATTACATCTGAAAACCTTTTTTCGCCACAACCGGTAGATGAAAAAACTATTCTTCTGACACATGATGAGCTTTATTGGGAACACTTACAAGATCTTAGATTAACGGCGCAGGAGGAGAGGAGAACCGGATTTCCTCTGACGAGGCAACTGGTTGACCGGGAAATGCGCATTGCGCAGGGGACCATAGATGGATGTTTATTTGCCAAACAAAATGGTATTGCATTTAATGTTGCAGGTGGCACACATCATGCTGGGAGTAATTGGGGCGAAGGCTTTTGTCTTTTGAATGATCAAGCTATTGCAGCCAATTACCTTCTAAAAAACAGTTTGTCATCTTCCATTCTCATTATCGATTTAGATGTACATCAGGGTAATGGAACCGCTGAGATATTTCAGAACGAATCTCGTGTATTTACTTTCTCTATGCATGCGGAGAAAAACTTTCCTTTTAGAAAGGAAAAGTCGGATTTGGATGTCGGATTAAGTACGGGCGTGAAAGATGATGAGTATTTGAAGATTCTTAGTGATACATTGCCCGGCCTTTTTGAACTAACAAAACCTGATTTTGTATTTTATCTTGCAGGAGTGGATGTACTGGCTACCGATAAACTGGGTCACCTGGCTTTAACCAGGGAAGGCTGTAAAGAACGAGATCGAATAGTGTTTCAATTATGCAGAAGGTATGATACCCCGGTTCAGGTAAGCATGGGCGGAGGCTATTCTGAAAAGATTTATGATATTGTAGAAGCCCATTGCAATACCTTCAGGCTTGCAATGGATCTGTATTTTTGAGTTAGTAAAGTACTAACGCAAATTATTTGTACTTACACAAATAGGAAGCTTGGCTGTTTGCTTTTACCTTAAAGCTTGAGTTTGCAGGAACTTCAAATGATTGGGTATTTTTAAAACTTTTCCATTCAGTTTGCCCCGGCAAAAGAGCTATTAATTCGCCTTCTATCACTACCATAGTTTCGTGACTTGAAGTTCCAAACTCATATTCGCCTGGTTCGATTACGCCTATAGTAGATTTACCTTCTGTTGAATTGTATCCAAGAGATTTTACGGTTCCGTTAAAATATTCGTTTACGTCTATCATGTTATTGAATTTGCGACAAAAGTAATTTATTGAATTGGATCTTCTATAAACTGAGTTTTAATTTTTTCACTGTATATAGGTATCTTAAAAAAAGTAAGGCTGCCGAAACCAATAAGCCGAGTGTAAGTCCGTACCAGACACCATTTGCACCCATAGAGAATTTAATACCAAAAATATAAGCCAAAGGCAGCCCTATTACCCAATATGCAATAAATGTGATGATCGTAGGAACATTAACATCGCCGATGCCACGCAGAATACCTAGACCCACCACTTGCGCACCATCAAACAGTTGGAAAATCCCAGCAATGATTAGCAATTGTGAGGCAATCATAATTACAGTTTTATCGGTAGTATAAATTAGAGGGAGTAGATGATTCAGGCCTATGAAAAGACATGCTGTAAGTATCATGAAAACCAAGACTATATGATAGTTTGAATTTGCAGATAATCTCAATTCATCGAAATTTTTCCTACCAAAGCTGTTTCCTGTTTTTATAGTTGCGGCTGCAGCTATTCCGCTTGCCATCATATACGTTATTGCTGCAAGATTAATTGCCACCTGATGCGCAGCCTGGTTTGCAACTCCGATTGTGCCAATTATTATAGCTGCAACACCAAATGCACCTACTTCAAAAGCATATTGCATCGCCACAGGTCCGCCAATTTTTAAAATTTGAAACGAACGGACTTTGTTGATCCGCTTTAAAGCAAAGTTTTTCAAATAAGATTTAAAATGAGGTGATTTTACGATATAAAATGAAATGGTTATAGCCATCAAACAGCGGTCTATCAGCGTGCTCAGTCCAACTCCAATAACGCCCATAGGTTTAATTCCGAGCAAGCCTTTGACGAATATTATACCCAGGATAACATTGATTATATTTCCTACGATAGATATAACCATTGCCTGCCTCGTAAAGCCTAATCCTTCGGCAAATTGTTTAAATGTCATGAAAATCATTAAGGGAATGATAGAAACTCCCAAAACTCCCAAATAAGGTTTAGCTTCTGAAACAACGGCGGCTGATTGTTTTAAATGATCAATGGACAACAATAAGCCGAAATAGATGATCACGAACAAGCAAATTCCAGTAAGAGTATTAATAAACAAGCTGTTTGCCAGTAATTTTCCGCATTCCCGGTAATTTCTTTTTCCGTTTTCTTGTGCGATAAGAGGAGTGAGGCCATAGGAAATACCTATTCCGATAACCATCATTACAGTAAAAATACTGTTCACTAAGGATACTGCAGCCAAAGAAGTGGTTCCGGCAAAATGCCCCACTATTACACTGTCGGCCATATGGACGAGCGTATGTCCCAGCTGTGAAATTACAACAGGTATAGCCAGCAATAAATTACTTTTGTAATGAGGCTTATAAGTAGAGAACATTTAGTCAAAGATAGAAGATCTAAGCTGGCAGAATTATGGAAAGAATGGAATAAGTTATTATTTAAGAAGCTGTATAATATTCCTCTTTTTCGGTGGTATGAAGGCGTATAACTCCTGATAGAACTAAATTTACCAGGATCCTTTGAGCCCGCCTCCTGGAAAGGTTCAGGATCTTACCATATTCCTTAGAAGTGATCTTCTCATTTTCATCAAGATATTGAAGTAATGCTTTTTCTTTTGATGAATACTCAATAAATACTCCTTCTTCTTTAGCGCTCCCTTTTAATACATCAACAACAATCTTGCTGGCTAACAAACTTTTATCTTTCACCCGGATATACACCCACCATTTTTTATCATCACCGAGTGCATAGTGCGGCTTTGCATCACTTTCTTTTATGCCAACTACCAACACTATTTTGTTATCAAAATATACTTCTTCAAATACCGGTTCCAGTGCCGGACGGCAGAAAAAGTTTGCCGCCTTAGTAAGCATATACTTTTCTTCTTCTTCAGATTTGACGCCTTTAATCTCTCCATTATCGGCTACACCAACTAATAAGCGCCCCCCTTTATTGTTGGCAAAAGAGACCATAGTTTTAGCTATCTTCTCGCAGGATGTGATTGTTTTTTTAAAATCGACGTTAACACCTTCGCCTTCAAATATGAGTTGTTTTATATGGTAGGGTCTTAAAGAATTCATCTATAAAAATTTAAATAGCGGGGCCGATTTTCCGGATGTAAATCTCATTATGCACGATTGCATGAACGATACCCTGTTTATTAGTTATTCTAACGGGAAAAGTCTTGATAAATTTTCCGGCGGTATCAAGGGCATGTAAAGCTTCTGAAATATTTTCTTCTGTCAAATGTATGCTGAAATAGAGATTAGAAGTCCCCGGTTTAACATAATCAATATTCGCTTGTTTTAGCCACAATTGGGTTTTATATCCTTTTCTTTTCAGTATCTGATCAAATAGGATCACATAAAAAGGGTCTGCTGCGGAGAATATTGTGCCTCCAAAAATGGAGCCGTTATAATTCCGGTTTACCAGGCAATTAAAAATCTTCACCCGTGCACCTTTAAAATCAGTGTCGAATTTCTGAGTCCAGATACCTTGAAATAAAAATGGTGGATAAAGACGCATGGCCCATTTTAGAAGCCTTTCAGAAACAAGCATTAGCGAATATCTGATTTTTATTAAACAGTTTGATTTTTGTAAACAAATTAATTTCGGATTGCCTAAAGCTTCTTAATAGTAAATTGAACTACAACTAACTTGGAAACACGAGCCAGTCTACCAACTAATTAATCGGCCCGACGCAATCTGGCAGATTAATATTAATTTTCTCCTTTCTCAATTTTATTGTAGTTTCATCGGCTTAACCATAGCCGAAATGAATAAAAGTATTTCCTCAAAAAAAAATATCATCTTCCTGGTAATTGTAGCAGCATTAGGGTATTTCGTAGATATCTACGATCTGGTGCTTTTTTCCATTGTTAGGATTGAAAGTCTGAAAGATATTGGGATTGCAGAGGCGGATATTCGGGTTCAGGGCGAATATATTCTGAATATGCAAATGGCTGGTTTGCTGATCGGCGGTATTTTATGGGGCATTATGGGAGATAAACTGGGCAGGATTAAAGTGCTATTTGGGTCCATTTTACTTTATTCGCTGGCCAATATAGCTAACGGATTAGTAACAAATATTGATACTTATGCAGCAATTCGGTTTATGGCCGGAATTGGTCTTGCCGGCGAACTCGGTGCTGGAATAACCCTGGTTAGTGAAACCATGAGCAAAGAAAACCGCGGGTATGGCACAATGATAGTGGCCGGTGTTGGTTTGTTTGGAGCGGTTCTGGCAAATGTGATTCACGAGCTATTTACCTGGCAAACTTCGTACTTTGTTGGTGGTGGCTTAGGCTTATTGCTTCTGTTTCTTCGAATTGGAACCTATGAATCAGGAATGTTTAATGAGGTTATTAATAAAGATATTTCTAAAGGGAACGTGATGCTGATTCTTGGCAACAGAAAAAATCTGATGAAGTATATCTACTGCATTCTCATCGGTGCGCCTCTTTGGTTTGTTGTTGGTATTTTGATCACACAATCGCCTGAATTTGGAAAAGCTCTGGGCGTAAGCGAACCTTTAAAAGCGGGCAGCGGAATTATGTATACCTATATCGGGATTGCGGTAGGTGATGTTTTTGCAGGTTTATTTGCCCAAATCACGAAATCGAGGAAACTAACCATGTTTGTTTTCCATTTATTGTCGATAATAAGTGTTTTGATGTACTTAGGCAGTAGCGGTCTGACACCAGAAAAATTCATCTGGCTATGTTTATTCATGGGTTTTTCTGTGGGATATTGGGCGACATTTGTCACCATTGCTTCAGAGCAGTTCGGGACAAATATCCGGGCAACAGTAACCACAACAGTTCCAAATTTTGTTCGGGGAGCATTGATTCCCATCACGTTCATATTCGAATTCTTTGTAGGTCAGTATAATATCATTACAGCAGCATATATCATGATGTTTATTCTGGCGGGATTAGGTTTATTTTCTTTAAGCCAGTTGAAAGAGAGTTTTGGAAAGGATCTGGATTATGTTGAGGAGGGTTTATCTTAACGAAGCCGGGCTTTCCAAGAATTTGAAACTTGTGGAAAGTTTAAATAAAACTACAACAATTCGCATCTTTGCTGCATGATTAGCAAGGAAGAGATCGCCCGACAATATCAGATTATCCAGGATGAAATTACTTCAGGACTTGAGAAGCTTGATGGTTCAGGAAAATTTCAGGAAGAGATTTGGAAGCGTGAAGGAGGTGGGGGAGGCCGAACCCGGGTTATTCAACAGGGAAACATTCTTGAAAAAGGAGGAGTAAACTTCTCCGAAGTTCATGGCATTTTACCTGAGCCTATTAAAAAGGCTTTCAAAGTTGATAAAGAGAATTTCTTTGCTACCGGTATCTCTATTGTGATCCATCCGAATCATCCCTTAGCTCCAATCATCCACATGAACATTCGATACTTTGAAATTGACGAAAGTACACGTTGGTTCGGTGGTGGGATTGATCTAACTCCCCATTATGTTTTTGAAGAAGATGCCCGGTTTTTTCACAAGTATTTAAAAGATGTATGCGACCGATTCAAATCCGATTTTTATACAAGGTTTAAAAAGTGGGCTGACGATTATTTCTTCATTAAGCATAGAAATGAAACGCGCGGAATTGGTGGAATATTTTATGATCGCTTAACTCCGGAAACCGCCCAGATTAGCTGGGAGCAAATATTTGAGTTCTCAAAAGCCGTGGGTAGGTCATTTGTATCTATCTATTCTGAATTGGTGAATCGTAATCGCTTTAAAGAGTTTACAGAGGAACAAAAACAATGGCAGTATCAGCGAAGAAGTCGCTATGTAGAATTTAATTTGGTGTACGATGCAGGGACGAAATTTGGATTAGAAACCAACGGAAGGATCGAATCGATATTAATGAGCCTGCCCCCACAGGCAAATTGGGAATATAATTATCAGCCGGCGAAGGGGAGCGAGGAAGAGAAGACGTTGGGATTTCTTAAAAAAGGAATTGATTGGGTTTAGATTCGTTCGTTATAGGAATCCTTCAAATATTTTAAAACTTTTGCAAATCTTGTTCGGAAGCTCTTGCCAAAAAGAAGAAACTAACGATCTAAACCCGATAGAAATGAAAAGCAAGGGCGGGAGCTACGAGCGTCAGGTGCTTGAAATGGATAGCGGGGCTGCAGATGCCACGAAGACAGCATATTGATTTTCAACTAATTTTTCAGGTCAGCATATCTTTACAGATTGATATATTCCCACATTTTTAATTCTAAAGAGTATTAAACATCCATACCATTGTCATTATCCTAGTCTTATCCAAAATCCCGCTTTTTATAACTTCTATTATAGTTTTTAAACGTTTTTAACACACTAAAACTTTTCCACAGAGACCCTAAAATTGGCTTATTTTGTTATCTTCGCATTAATAATTTAGACCCCACATTTTTCACAAAAGGAAAATCAGAAAATGGCCGAAGAAACGGAAAACGAAAACTCTCCTAACGACAAAATAATTTTAATAAATATTGAAGAGGAAATGAAAGCCGCTTACATCGATTACTCGATGTCGGTAATTGTTTCCCGTGCTTTACCCGATGTTCGCGACGGATTAAAACCGGTACACCGCAGGGTACTTTATGGCATGCTCGATTTAGGAGTGACCAGTGGTAAACCACATAAAAAATCTGCACGTATCGTTGGAGATGTACTCGGAAAGTATCACCCGCATGGTGATTCTTCGGTTTACGACACCATGGTACGTATGGCGCAGGACTGGAGCCTTCGTTATCCTTTAGTGGATGGACAGGGTAACTTTGGATCGATTGATGGTGATAGTCCGGCTGCAATGCGTTATACGGAGGCTCGTTTGAAAAAAATTGCCGAAGAAATGCTTGCAGATATCAACAAAGATACGGTTGATTACCAGTTAAACTTTGATGATTCGTTAGAAGAACCAACTGTTCTTCCTTCCAAGATCCCCAACCTTTTGATGAATGGTACCTCTGGTATTGCCGTCGGTATGGCTACCAACATGGCCCCGCATAACATAAATGAGGTTATTGATGCAACGATTGCTTACATAGACGATAAGGATATTGAGATTGCCGGTCTGATGCAGCATATTAAAGCTCCGGATTTCCCGACTGGAGGTATTATTTATGGCCATTCTGGCGCGAAGGATGCTTATGAAACAGGTAGGGGACGGATTGTAATTCGTGCAAAAGCAGAAATCGAATCTTATGGCCATGACCGTGAGCGTATTATCGTAAATGAAATACCTTACCAGGTGAACAAGGCCATGATGATTGAGCGTACTGCTGAACTGGTAAATGAGAAAAAACTGGAAGGCATCTCGGAGATTCGTGATGAATCTGACCGTGACGGAATGCGCGTGGTTTACGAAATTAAGCGCGATGCTAATGCTTCAATCGTTTTAAATAACCTGTATAAATACACTGCGCTTCAAACATCATTCAGTATCAACAGTATTGCTTTGGTTCATGGAAGACCGATGATGCTGAACCTTAAAGATATCATCAGACATTTTGTTGATCACCGCCATGAAGTTGTAATACGAAGAACCAAATTTGAGTTAGCCGAAGCGGAAAAACGTGCTCACATCTTAGAAGGTTTACTTATAGCATTAGATCACCTGGACGAGGTTATCAAGCTGATACGCAGCTCGGATACTCCAGAAGATGCGAGAACCGGATTGATCGAGAAATTTGGCTTATCGGATATTCAGGCCCGCGCAATTCTGGATATGACGCTTCGTCGTTTAACAGGACTAGAGCGTGATAAAATTAAAGAAGAGTATGCTGAGTTGATGAAAACCATTGAGTACTTAAACTCAATTTTAGCTGATGAAGGCTTAAGAATGCAGATCATTAAAGATGAGCTTTCGGAGATTAAGGAAAAATACGGTGATGAGCGTAAAACAAGCATAGTTCATTCTGCAGAAGATATGCGGATGGAAGACTTTATTGAAGATGAAGGTGTTGTAATCACCATTTCTCATGAAGGCTATATCAAACGTACTCCATTATCAGAATATCGTACGCAAGGCAGGGGTGGAAAAGGTTCTATGGGCTCAAACTCTCGCGACGCAGATTTTATTGAGCATATTATCATTGCCTCGAACCACAATTACATGTTGTTCTTTACTGAAGCGGGTCGTTGTTTCTGGCTACGTGTATACGAAATTCCAGAAGGTTCAAGAACCAGCAAGGGAAGGGCCATCCAGAATGTTATTAATATTCCGAAAGAGGAGAAGATCAAGGCATATATCAAAGTTAAGAACTTAAGAGATCAGGAATACCTTGATAATAATTTCATTATCATGTGTACAAAGAAGGGAACAATTAAGAAAACTTCCCTGGCTGCATATTCTCGTCCGCGTGCAAACGGAATTAATGCTATCAATATTAATGAAGGAGATCAATTACTTGAAGCTAATTTAACGGATGGTAACAGCGAAATCATTGTTGCCTTACGCTCAGGTCGTGCTATTCGTTTCAACGAATCTACGGTAAGGCCGATGGGACGTACCGCAACGGGTGTTCGTGGAGTTACCCTGGCACATGATAAAGATGAAGTAATTGGAATGATCAGTATCAATGATCCTGATTCGACGATTTTAGTCGTTTCTGAAAAAGGTTATGGTAAACGTACTGACTTAGAAGATTACCGTATTACAAACCGTGGTGGTAAAGGTGTTAAAACACTTAATGTTACGGAAAAAACCGGGGACCTGATTGCGATTAAAGACATAACAGACAAAGACGATCTAATGATTATCAACAAGTCTGGCATCGTTATCCGGATTGCGGTAAGCGAACTGCGGGTAATGGGAAGAGCTACACAAGGTGTTCGTTTAATTACCCTAAAAGGGGATGATGAAATTGCTTCGGTTGCAAAGGTTGAGCACGAAGAAGAAGTTTTGGATGATGCAGAAGCCACTTTAGAAGCTGATGGCATTTTAGAAACTGAGGGTTATAAATCTTCTGAGCCGCCGGTAACAGATGAAGAA
The DNA here is from genome assembly GCA_965650335.1 of uncultured Pedobacter sp. Taxonomy (GTDB): domain Bacteria; phylum Bacteroidota; class Bacteroidia; order Sphingobacteriales; family Sphingobacteriaceae; genus Paradesertivirga. Next base: position 25,588 of record CBFGOI010000048.1, read on the forward strand.
GTGATAGATACATTGAAATCATCCGATTTATCCGAAGCGTCCGACCTTGATGATGAGGATACCAATGAGGAGGATGAACCGTTAGAAGATTAAAATCATCTAATGAATAAATCTATATTCCTAATATTGAGTATGTGTTTGTGCCTTAATTTTTTAGAGGCACAAACTCTTACTAAAGAAGCAATGAATAACTTTGCCAGGTATACTCAAAAGCCAGAGATAGGTACTTTGGTGAAAGCAAAAAAGAATATTGATGATGCCTATAAAACCAAAAAGGATTCACTTAACTACAGAGTAAACTTAATAAGAGGCTTGGTTTATTCGTCCTTAGCACATGCGGATTCCACTCGAAAAATCTCCTATATAAAAGATCCCATCGACGAAGCTCAATTTGCCCTGGATAAATTAAAAAACCCAAAGCTGAATTACAGCCACGGGGCCGAGATCAAATTTATACGCGATCAACTTTCGTATGCATGGCTGTATAAAGCCCAAAAAGCCTATAATTCCTATAATTATATAGATGCATATCAGGCATATTTATGGGTAGATTCATTAAGTTCTGATAAATACCTGGCCAGACATAATTTGGCTGTGCTGACTGAGAAGCTAGGATATTCAGACAAAGCGACATATTATTATACTTACCTGATTGCCGATAAAAAACGTTCACTGCCTGAATATTACCTGACACTCTCAAACCTTTACGAACAATCACGAAACAGTACTAAAGCTCTTGCTGTTATACAAGAAGGACGAAAGGCGTTTCCCGGAAACCGGGATCTACTTTTTAAGGAAATAAATACATATGCAGACAACGGCGCTTACGAGATGGTTTCACAATTGGTAGAAAAAGCTCTTGAGTATGCGCCAGACAATCTGAACCTGATCTACCTGGCAGGCTTCTCCTTTGAAATGGCAGGAAAGAGTAAAAAAGCTGAAGAATTTTATAAAAAAATTATTTCTTTGGAGCAGAATAATTATGAAGGAAATTATGCGTTAGGTTTACTTTACCTAAATTCGTATTTAAAATCTTCGGCGCATAAAAAGGATTTATTAATTAATTCAACTAAATACCTTGTTCAGGCCGAAGAGATAAAGCCAAATGAATTAAATGTTTTAAAATCGTTGACCATACTTTATAACATAACTGGAAATAAAGTGGAATTAAAACGCATCAAAAATAAATTGAGTCAAATCATCTTAAACTAAACAACAAATGAACTTTAAGTCTTTAATTTTTGGATTACTAATAACAAGCTTTTCGATATCTGTATTCGCACAGAAATCTGAGGTAATTTCTGCCAAAGAGAACTTAGCCAAATATTTACAAATGGCTAGAAGCATGCCGAAATTGGCATCGCCGTTTATGAAATCAGCCAAAGAATCCATGGACAAGGCGATTCTACACGAAAAAACAAAGGCTGATCCGGAATTATGGGAGATGAGAGCATTGCTTTACTCTGAGATGGCTTACAACGACAGTACGTCTGCATCAGCAAAATATCTAACGGAGGCTCAGACTTCTTTGGTTAAGTCAAAAGAATTAGATCCTGATGCTGACGATAAAGAAAATGTAAAAAAAGCTAAACTAACTCTTTATCATACACAATTGTTAAGAGGAAAAAAACTTTTTGACGCCAAAGATTACGCTGCTGCCTATACCGAATTTAATAAAGGCTTAGAGTTTTTACCAGGGGATACGCTTAGTAATTATTATGCCGGAGTAGCCGCTCAAAATACAAAAAACTACAAAGCCGCAATAAAAAACTATACTAATTTACTGAATACTAACTTCACTTATCTGCCTGATGTTTATACAAATCTGGCCGAGGCATATGCAGGTGATAAAGATACCACTGCGGCTATTAAAGTGCTTTCTGAAGGCTTTAGTAAATTCCCGAAAAGCAGCCAGTTAGTTACAAGAGAAATTGAATTAAGTATTAACTCTGGCAAGTATAAGGAAGTAATCAGCAAAATAGAAGCCCAAATGCAAAGTGAGCCTGGAAATAAAAATTATCCGTTCTATTTAGGGATTGCTTATAACGCTTTGAATAATGCCGCAAAAGCTGAAGATGCTTATAAAAAAGCAATCGCTATTGATCCTACTTTTGTGAACGCATACATCAATTTAGGAAGCGTGATTATGAACAGCGGTATCGATAAATATAACGCAGCCAATAAAAAGTTTGGTAACAAAAATCTCGTTGCCGCACAGCTTGCCGAATACAATAAAATTAAAAATCAAGCTACAGCTGAATTTGATAAGGCATTGCCTTACTTGCTAAAAGCAACTGAAATTGATCCTCAATCAAGAATAGCATGGACCAATTTACGTGCTTATTATAACGCGAAATCGAATAAACAAAAAGTAGCTGAAATAGACGCTAAAATAGCTGCATTGAAATAGGATATTCAATTACGAATCAGGAAGCCGGAGCAACAAGTCCGGCTTTTTTTATTTCATTTTTTCTAACGCAGCTTTCAGATCAGCTTTATCTTTTGTCATTTCCTTCCAAAGATCACCCTTTGTTTTAAGCCTTTCAAGAGTATTGAAAATGGTAAAGGCCTTGATGTTCAAACTTTCATTTACCTCATCCCAATCTAAAGGTGTCGAAACAGTTGCACCAGGTTTCGGTCTGACTGAATAAGGTGCTGCAATGGTCTGACCTCGGCGGTTTTGAAGATAATCCAAATATATTTTTTTCTTCCGTTTCGAAGGACTACGTTCCAGGCTTGTGGTTTCAGGATGTTGCTTCAATATCATTTGGCCGAGATATTGAACAAAGTTCTTAATTAGGTCAAAATCGTATTGAGCCCCAGTATGAATAAAAATATGAAGTCCACGAGACCCAGATGTTTTAATCCAGGGTTTGATGCCCATTTTCATTAAGATCTCTTTGGTTGTTAAGGCAACCCGGACGACTTCAGTGAAATCGTCCACATCATTAGGGTCTAGATCCATCACAGCGAAAATAGGGTGTTCTGGTTTTTGATATGTACTTAGCCATGGGTTTATTTCTATGCATCCTAAGTTTGCCATCCAGAGAAGAGTAGGCAGGTCGTTGCAAATCAAATAGTCGATCATTTTATCACCGCTCTCTGAATACATGGGTTGATACGCTATCCAGTCAGGAATTTGTTCTGTATCTAAATCCTTTTGAAAAAAACTTGGCCCCTCGATTCCGTTCGGATGACGATTTAAGGAAAGAGGACGATCTTTTAAGTAGGGAAGAATATAATCTGAAATAGAACGATAATATTCAATCAGCTGTCCTTTTGAAATCCCTTCATTTTTCCAATATAATTTATTCAGATTGGTCAGCTTAAGCATTATTTTGCCATGAGTTTCTTCCCGATCATTAGGATCATTCGGTTCTGATGTCTTAGATGATGCAGTTTTCATTTTCACAGAAGATGTTTTTCAGGATTTCCTGCAACCAAATTAAATACCGATGATGGAGATGCATCTCTGGTTCACTCAATAAATTCACGCACAAACACTAAGGCCCTGTGCTTAAGCTCCTTTCTTGGTGTTCAGACTTTGCATTAATTGATCAAACAGATTGTCATCTGAGGCTTTCTGAGGTTTTAATTTTTTTATCGTTGGACGTTTTCCTTTCGCTTTTGCTTCGATAATTCGAAGAAGTTCGTGGTGATACTCGTCTTTAAATTTGTCGATCTCGAACTTACTGCTGTACTGGTTAACCAGCGCAAGTCCCATATCCAGCTCCTTTTTATTTACCACTACATCGTCAGGTGTAAGTATCTCTTCAGATGAGCGAATTTCTTCAGCAAACCGGATCTTAGTTATTACGATTACCTTATCTACCGGATGTATAATGCACAGATTTTCAGTACTTCTTAAAACAAAACGTGCGAGACCTGCTTTCTTTGACTTTTTTAGCGATTGCAGGAGTAGGGCATAGGCCTTTCTTCCCTGAGTTTCTGGTTCGGAATAATAAGAGGTCTCATAATACATCGGATTTATCTCGTCAATATTCACAAAACTCTCAATTTCGATCATTTTACTTTTTTCAGGACTAGCATCTTCATAATCTTTGTCCTCCAGAATCACATAAGTTTCGTTGATAGGGTAGCCCTTTACAATTTTTTCATAAGGGACTTCCTGGCGGGTTTTCTCGTTAATGCGTTGGTATCGAATTCGCGAATGATCTCTACTGTCGAGCATATCAAGTCCCAACGAACTACTTTGCACAGCAGAATAGAGTTTAACCGGAATATTTACCAGTCCGAAACCAATGGAACCTTTCCAAATGGAACGCATAGAATTTTAGTATGGCTGGCTCAATTTAAAATGTGCGAAATATCTCTTGTCGAGCTCCGTAAAAGCTTCATTGATAATCAATCTGTGCCCCATCAAAAGTGTTTTTAAGTTGAAATCCTCCAGAATCGCTCCCTGCAATACTTCATCGTAAACTTCAAGGGCTTCCCGTTCAGAGTTCCTTACTCGCTCAAGAGTGGATTGTTCTTTTTTAACATCAGGATTCAATTTTTCTTCTGTTGAGTGAGGTGTCTCAATTTCAGCCATTTCGCCGGAACTGAGAGTTCCGCCTAATTTTATGATAGCTTCTTTAAGTTCTGCAATTATATTTATACGTTCTTCAACGTAGTGATTAAAAAGATTTTTATAATCAACTGAATCAACATGATCCGATGCTTCAACAAACCGTTTTTCGCTTTTCATCACGGCGTTCAACAAATGGTGCAGCTGCCTGACGTAATTTTCATGATATGAGGTTTCCATAATCGTTTGAATAGAATACTAAGTAAACGTTATGAAATTGAAATAGTTTGGAAGAAGGGAAAGACCTAGAAGAAAATCCTATTTAACATAATATTAATTATGGGACACAATCTACACCTGCGCGGAATTATAGTTAAGGTCACCAAATACAGTTCAAATTGCAGGTACAGAATCTTTTAATGATTCTAAGTAGCCTAAAAACAATTTAAGCGCCTGTCTTTTAGAATCAGTTAACCAATAATCAAGCTTATGGGTTAAATAATCGTCGAAATCAAAATCATTCCTTTTGGGTAATTCGGAAACTACGTTTGGGATATTGTTAATGCCTAAACTTAAAGCTGAATTAAATTCATCTACAAACTCCTGAGATATAGGTTTGTTGGCGGCCCAAACTGCGAATGCAAACTCCAGCCCGGTGAAATTTTTCCATTCTTCAGCTAAGTCATACACAAACGGGAAATTATCTTTTTTTCCAAATGTCCGGTCACCAATTTCAACGAATGCATCAGTGTGATTATCTGTGGTAAGATCCGGATTAACTTTCCAGTAATTTTTTAATAAAATTCTGGCCAAAGCATTTGAAGTTCTGGATTGAGAATCAAGCCTGATCGTTTTAATTTCCTTTATCGGTTTCTCGCTGAAAATAAATACTGAGTTTACTGCGCCGTTTGCTCCGATACAATAATTTGAAATAATGCTATGACCGGGAATATCTAATAACGCAGCAACTGGAATTAAACCTATATCAGCCTGATCTTCAATTAATTTCTGTGCGCAATCAGAAGGAATATCTAAGCTTAAATCGATTTTTCTCAAAATTCCTGCATGTTGCAGGCCGTATACAAAAGGTTTGGTGTTGGTATAAGAAACTGCAGAAACTCTAATCTTGCTCACAAAAAACTTTTAAATGATCTGTATTATGAAAATCGATAATCTCAAATTTGTTCCCATCAAAAAACAGTTTATATAAAGTTGTATTTTGATGTGGAAATTCCTCCATGTCGGAAATCGGCCGGTTAGTTAGAAGACATAAAAAAAGCCGCATTGCTCTGCCATGCATGCAGATAAGAATATTTTTCGCTTCATTTTCCGCTATCAGCTTTTCTAAGACCTCCAGCTGTCTTTCCTTAACGTCTAAAGGACTTTCGCCATTTTCGAATTTTAAATGAAGATCGCCATTTGTCCAGCCTTCCATCATTTGTGCAAAAGCCATCCTCATGTCTTCCGTACTTTCCTTGCCTTCGTAAATACCCCAGGCTAGCTCATCAAGGCCGGCATACTGGGTCCAGGAAATTCCATCATCAATAAACCGCTTCACAGTCTGATGTGTACGTTTTAGTGTTGATGTGTAAATTTTGTCGAACGGAACGTGTTTATATGTATTATAAAAAGCTTCGGCTTGTTTTCTGCCGTGATCATTTAAATCGGTGTCCATGCCCCTTCCCTGCACCACTCCCCTCTTATTCAAATCAGTTTCACCGTGGCGAATCAAATAAATCGTTTTCTCCAAATCTTTTTAATTAATAACAGGTAATTTATAAAACTGAGGTTTGGGTTCATCCTCAAACTTAAATTCTTTATAATCGGTAACTACATTATAAAGTGTATCTCTTTCAATAGGATGTCTGCCCACATTTTTAATGAGCTCAACAAGTTCTCTGGTGCTCATTGCCGGGTTTTGTTCTTCAGCGCCAGCCATTGAGTAAATCTTAGTGGTATCGTCAAGGGTTCCATCAATGTCATCTACACCGAAATTAAGAGAAAGCTGTGCGGTTTCCCGGCTGATCATTGCCCAATAGGCTTTTATGTGATCGAAATTATCAAGATAGATCCTGGATATCGCGTAATTCCGAAGATCTTCTATCACCGAGACTTCAGGAACGTGCGACATTTGATTATCTTGATTTCTGAACTTTAATGGAATGAAAGCCTGAAATCCACCGGTTTTATCCTGCAATTGCCGAAGACGCTCCATGTGATCTACCCGGTGCCTGAACTGCTCTATATGCCCGTAAAGAATCGTTGCATTCGAGCGCTGACCAAGTTTGTGCCATTCTTCATGAATTTGCAGCCACTGTTCGGCGTTGCATTTATCCTTAGCAATCTGTTCACGGATCTCAGAGTCAAAAATCTCTGCACCCCCACCAGGGATAG
>CBFGOI010000049.1:0-32174 GCA_965650335.1 uncultured Pedobacter sp.
ATTCATTCCCTCCTTCTGCATTGTTTCCACCAAAAGTCTGTAAGCCTGAACCATTACCTGCGGATTGCTGGATTTCATGGAAATTACAAGATTGTAGTAATTCAAATCTTCGCACATCCGCATAAATTCCATAGCCGATTCGACCATCCCGCGGGGCGTATCGCCATAATAACTCATTATCCTGTCGGACAGAGAACCGTGGTTAGTTCCGATCCGCATGGCGGTGCCGTACTCTTTGCATACCTTTACCAAGGGTGCGAATTTTTTATAAATACGTTCAAGCTCTGCCTGATATTCTGAGGGAGTATATTCCAGTTGATCGAAACGTTTTTTGTCGGCATAATTCCCCGGATTAACCCGAACTTTTTCGACGATCCGGGCGGCAACTTCCGCAGCATTGGGGGTAAAATGAATATCGGCAATCAGGGGAACATCGTATCCGCGAAAGCGTAATTCTTTTTTTATCACAGCCAGATTGTGTGCTTCTTTTATACTCGGAGCAGTAATTCGAACATAATCGCACCCCGCATCAACCATTCGGATGGTTTGTTCTACCGTTCCAATGGTATCCATAGTATCCGTGGTTGTCATACTCTGGATACGAATAGGATTATTGGCCCCTACGGGGATATTTCCAATTTGCACTTCGCGGGTTTGAAAACGGGAATATTCCGTTAAAGAATTACAATATTTACCTTTCAGCACTTCATTCGTTTCTGGAACCATGGAAATTATTATGTGGTTACAAAAATAAGAAAAATGAGTATTAAAATTTAAGCATTAACAAACACTCTAAGCCAGCTTTACGTCCACAGCAGACGGAATTATGTTCTCTGTAACAGGCGTTTCTATCTTAACGCTTTCTAATGGTTGAATCTGACTTACGTAATCCTCGATACTTCCATCCACAAGGCAAATTTCAATAATTTTTCTTCCCAGAGGATGGAGGTCCGGAACCAGGTATTGCTTCAACTCTTTTTTAAAGAAACCAGTTAAAATTTCGGCGCCGGCATCGTATCCTTCGGGGCCATTGTCTTTCTGCAGATCCACCTGTAAAAAGTGTTTCGGAATAGTTTGTCCGTCAATTTTTAAAGATTCAGGAGCATAGCCCAACAAAGCACATCGTGAGGCTGCAAGCGGTTCTTTTTTGAAGGTAACATTTCCTCTTCTTGATAAGTACTCTCTGGCGATCCACTGACCGCTAAAACCGACCTCATACGCTCCAATATGTTGATTTGGAATGAGTATGTATCGCGTAAGCGGAGTACTTAATATTTGTTCAAGAAGGAGATTTGCCTGATCTACTCTTAAGCCGGTTGCAAAGGGCCAGTAAGACCCCACTCCTTCGCTAACCATTCCGTTCCCGGTGCTAATTACACTCGGATTGGCGTGCCCTCTTGGAGCCACTAACCTCCAAAGCCAGGCTAAAGCAGGCGGCAACACATGAAATATGCCTATTATACCATATGTGGGATTTTCACGGGTACAAGGCGGAGTCCTGATTCCAAAGCTTCGGATATCTATTTCAACAGGCACATCTATGGTATTCTGTACATGTTTGCGAGGCAAAACAACACGGGGATTTGGACAGGGTTTTCCCGGAGCATCCATGGTCGGCTCCCAAATCAGGCATGTTGCTTCGGGTTTACCATCAATGCTTAAAAACAATAAGGGTTCTTTGGGATGAATAGTCGCCCGTTCGATATCAGAATCAGTGCCATATTGAGTAATGTGATTTATTCTTAAGAACCATCCGTATTCAGCATCTTTTACAACCAGTTTCCTCCCATTCTGTAAAGCTGGAAGAGCAAGAGCCATATCATCGGTCACAGGCTGCAGTTCCGATTCCTCCTTTATTTCAAGGTAATACTTTTCATTGCTTTTAATATTGGTACCTAAAAGCAATCGGCCGTCCAATTCGCGGTGTGAGGCACAGGTCATTTCACTCTTACCACCCCCGCTGGCTCCTTCGTGCATAATTACAAAATCATTTTCGTATGGGGTTGTAACTTTAACAGCTGATGCATGAAGGGTTGTCCATCCCTCTTCTTCTCCAATGTTAAGTAAAACTCCATACACTCCCTTTTTAGCACTTGGTCCGGGATAAAGATTGTAGGCAAACATTTCATGCATCTTTTCAAGCCGGTTATGCACTACCACTTGTTTTCCGTTAAAATGCGTATGTCTGAAAGGAGGTACCACGTAAATAATCGCACGCGGTTTAAAGGCCTGCGGAATCTTACTTCTGGGAATAAAACCCTGTAGATCAGCAAGGCAGGTAGCAAAAAACCCGGCATTTCCCGGAGCTACCAAAAGGGAAGGATAACCATTCTCATCACCGCCGGACATAAAAGGAACTAAAATCAATTCATCCTGTTGGGAAAGCCATTCGAAAGACTGCAGCCGTAGATCATCAAAACCGGCACCGTAACGATTCTTAAAAGTCGGTTTATCCGTTGGCCTCTCGTCGGCAATAACCATACAATCAGGATCCCGGCGGCGTAAATATGGATCTGTGTAGTTTACTGACACCCCATTTTTGCATCGTACAACTGTCGCCTCAATAATTTTTCCATGCCCCGGCGTATCATAAGAAACCTCAAATATGTTGTCGATCATCCTACCAAAAGAAAGATCTATTAAATCTTCCCGACTTTCGGCTAATATAACTTCTTTAGTTTCGAGAATACTCTGTAGTTCTTTAGGTAGGATGAACTTTTTGAAGAGAGATTTTTCCATGTTATTGTATTTCTTACAAGGTGCCGGATATAGCTTTTGGAGCCTTTGTGAATATCAAGTTTAGATAATTTGAATCGGCTAAGAAATGATCTGAATCAAGGACTGAAAAATTAGCAAATTGATAAAAACTCCAGAACAAAGCCTTCGGAAATTGCTAAAAATTTATTTTTTTCGCCTACCTGGAGGAATTAAAAAATAAAGAAGTAGCTGAAACCATTGGTTTGTCGAGAATTGACTACTTTTCGATTACCTGAATACTTTTTACCGGACAGTTCCTAGCAGCCGTTTTATTGCTCTCGGCTTCATCAACCCCGACTAAAACAGTGTAAATTCCTTTCTTTTCCACCCCCTTAATCAGTGTACATTTTCCGTCTTTTTGTGAAATACGCCACCTGAAGGGTGCAGCTTCTACACAAGCGTTACAACCGATACATTTAGATCGATAATAAATAATGCGAACCATTAAACATCCACCAATTTATACAACCTGTCGGATGGCTGAATCTTCGTATTTATTGGAATGGAAAAGATCTCTCCTTTTTTGACGGTTTCTTTCGATATATTATCCACCCTTATTTCATCAACTACCATCTGAATCAGTCCGGTAACAGGACCAGTAATAATTATTTCGTTGCCTTTGGAGAGTGTCTGCGCTTCTATTAAAAATTCTGCAGCACCTGCTTGTTTAAAATAATTCAATCCTTTGCCGATGTAAATTTTTCGTTTAGTGGCTTTAGAGCCGTATTCGTTGCTCCACTCGCCCATTTTTCGGCCGAGATAATAACCATCCCAAAAACCGCGATTATAAACCGTAGCAAGTCTTGTTTTCCAGCCTTTTATTAGCTCAGAATTATAATTGCCATTATAATAGGCATTAATGGCTTCTCTATAACACTTGGTTGTGGTATAAACGTAATCAGCACTTCGGCCCCGGCCTTCAATTTTAATAACTGATATGCCTGAATCTATCAGCTGATCTAAAAAATCTATGGTACAAAGATCTTTTGCCGACATGATATATTCATTATCGATTTCGTACTCTACACCTGTTTCTTTATCACTCACTATATAACTATGCCGGCAATTCTGAATGCATGCCCCCCGGTTTGCCGAAGCAAAATCTGAATGAAGGCTTAAGTAACATTTTCCCGAAATCGCCATACATAAGGCGCCGTGCGCAAATATTTCTATTTGCATTAGTTTTCCCGAAGCACCTGTGATGTTTTTTCTTTTTATCTCCCGGGTAATAGATTCCACTTGTTTGAGGCTCAGTTCCCGCGCTAATACAATCACATCGGCATAGTCTGAAAAGAAATCGACCGTTTGAATATTCGAAACATTTGCTTGTGTAGAAATGTGAACAGGCATTTCCACCATTCGGGCGTATCTCAGCACCGAAGGATCGGCTGCAATAACAGCATTTACTCCATACTTTTTAGCTGCATCCACAATAGATTTCATAATATGCATATCGTGGCTATATATCATTGTATTAAGCGTCAAATAACACTTCACATCAGCCTCCCGGCAAATGTTAACGATTTCCGGAATATCATTTATTATTAAGCTACTGCTAGATCTCACTCGCATGTTGAGTTGCTCCACCCCAAAATATATCGAATCTGCGCCTGCCTGAATTGCTGAACGCAAGGATTCAAATGATCCTGCGGGAGCCATCAGTTCCACTTTCTTCACTTCCATTTTTTGTCTTTTGCTCACAAAAGTTTACTTTTTTTACTTCAAAAAAAATGACATAGGTCAGTACCTGAATAAATACCAGTACTTAGCTTTGTACCGGAAATATCCCAAATGATAACTGAAGCGAAAAGCAAAGAGATAAAAGAGCTTGGTTCTATCCTACTCGAAATTGGGGCCTTGCTTATGGTTTCGGGGGCAAGTACCGGAAGAGTTCGGAACACGATTGATAGAATAGCCGATTCGTTCGGATATAATGCAGAGATGCTGATCTCGCAACGTACGCTCATGCTTAAGATTTATGATAATGAAACAGATCTCTTTTTTAACAGCCTGAAACGTACTTCCGCACATGGAATTAACTTTTCGATAGTGTCCGGAATAAGCCGGATGAGCTGGTTAATTGTAGAACAAAAATGGACTGCAGATCAAATCAATCAGGAAGTAAAACGTTTAGCTGCATTACCGCATTACCCCAGAACGCTGGTTCTTATATTGGTGGGATTAGCCGGTGCTGCCTTTTGCCGATTGGCAGGAGGTGAAATATTAGACATGCTTATGGTTTTTATCGGTTCCTTTACGGGATTGTTCATCAGACAAGAAACCATAAAAATGCGTTTCAATCCGTACATGTGTGTATTTTTTGCTGCTCTTACTTCATCATTAATAGCAGGTATCCCGCTCAAATTTGGTAACGGCTTAACTCATGAGCATGCTTTTGCTACGTCCGTTTTGTTTTTGATACCCGGGGTTCCTCTTATAAATTCATGCTCGGATATAATCGACGGGAACCTGCAAAACGGCCTTATTCGTGGGCTAAATGGCTTTATTATTTCATTTTCGATAGCCTTAGGTTTGTTAACTTCAATGTTTATTTATCAGTTTTAGAATGGAAGAACTGCTGCTGCTTGAAAAGGGAATGTGGTTTGGAACAGCCGCAGTTGGCTTTGCTGTTTTATTTAATGTACCCCGCAGAGCAATTGCACCGGTTTTTATTTTGGGTTTGTTAGGCGGACTAAGTAAAACTATTTTGCTGCAGTTCGAGATAAATGTGATTGTATCAACGCTGGCCGGTGCAACGGTAATCGGTTTTTTAAGTATTCCATTTGCTCATAAAAGGCATGCCCCCCCTCCTATTTTTGCAATCCCGGCAGTTATTCCAATGGTACCCGGAATTTTTGCCTATCGAATGATGCTTGGTCTGATAAATCTTGCAGGTACAATAAATCCCGCAAACTACACCCAGATATTATCCGAAACGATTAACAATGGACTAAAAGTTATGCTCATTCTGATGAGCCTGGCCGGCGGTGTAGGAATTCCGATGCTTATTACACGGAAAGATTCGGCCAAAGATATCCGATTTAGAAAGCGGCGCTAGCGTACAATTGTTAAAAAAAGGCCGGTTATATAAAACAACCAGCCTGTGTATATAGGATTAATGATTTACTCCTTTATGAATGCATGCCGTAACTCCTCTACCTGTTCGTTACTGATAGGAACTAAATTCCCGATTGAGGCACACAACACTAAAGACTTCGCGCTAAATTCTGCCACTTCCAAATAATCAAAGGTTTGCAATAACTGATCGCCAGTAATCATTACACAAGCATTTTTAACAATTACCGCTGGATTGTGCCTGGCCACCAAATCGGGTATAATGGTTTCACTCTTAAAATGCGATCCAAAATCAAGAGAACTTACATCCTGTAAAAATATCCAGCTCTCCGGTATTGTACGAACGTTAAAAGCTACTCCAGTGACGGCAAAGGCCATCAGGTACGGTGATTGTGTAAGAATTATAGAATTAATCTCCGAGTGTTTTTTATAAATCTCCTGATGCAGATAGGTGGTTCGGCTTGGAATCTTTCCAGGTTCCCGTTCACCATCTCTGATCTGTACTATGTCTTCGATCTTTAAATCCCAGCGGGGCACATCTGTTGGCGTTATCAGAAAATCATTTCCCCTCCAACGCGTTGAAACCGTCCCATAAGAACTGATCATCAGGCCCTGCGTACATGCGCGATGGACAATATCGCAGATTTCGAGTCTTTTTTCCCGTTCGTCAGAGGAATAACTTACCTCTTTCATTTCTGGCAAAGGCTCGGGTACCTGCGATTCAAAAGCATCAATTTGCTCGTCGCTAAGATATTGAGGAGATCCTACAGCATTGCCATACAGAATTGTCCGGGCGCAAAACTCAAGTGTTTCAAAACGCTCGAAGGTATCCATCAAATCAGAACCACCCACCACTGTGCCGTGATTCTCCATAATGACTGCTTTAAAGCCCTTAGTAAATTCTATCGCAATTTTCGCTCCCAGCGCCTGGCTTCCGGGCAACTCGTATTCTGCATATCCAACCGGACCGCATATGCGTCTGGCTTGAGTTATTATATTAGTATTGGGAGTTGTACGAACGATGCTAAAGGAAACCAATGCCGGAGGATGAGCATGAATAATCGCTTTTATATCTGGACGAATCTTGTAGATAGCGTTATGAAAAGGAAACTCTGAGGATGGTTTATGACAGCCGTCGACACTGCCATCTTTTTTTACACAAACAATATCTGATGGCTTAAGCATGCCTTTATCAACTGCAGAGGGCGAGATCCAGATATCACCATTATCATCGATTATTGAAATATTGCCTCCGGATGTAGTTGTTAAACCTCGTCGGTAGATTCTGCTCATTACAAGGGCGATCTGATCTCTTGGGTGCATTAGGCGCGTGTTAAGAATCTCATTCATTTCGCAAAACTTTTATGTTTTAATTCAAACAAAGGATGTAATTATTCTGAGACTTCCAAATGATTAGCATCACGTTATAAAGCGATTTATATCTTGCCAACAACACTTTATGAAACAGGATAGCATCTGATACAATTAATCAGCCGCGTGATTAACATCATTTATTTTGATAATTGCAATCATCTCAGCCGTCGTTCTAATACAATAATTTCATCCTTTAATCGAAAAAAGAAATGGAAACCAAAATATATTCGTCTGCAGGCTTTTTGCATGCCTGTAGTGCCGAAGAATTGTATGTTATAACCAGACATTGGTTATCCGATATTATTTTTTTTGAACAGGAGATAAATTTTTTCCAATCCTTAGTTCAGAATTATTTTCTTCCTTCCGGGGAGAGAGGTTTTGAAAAACTCCTACTTTATTATCCAGAAACATATCGCCAATGTCGGAAAACGGAAAGATGTTTTAAAAGACAGTCTTAATGCATCAAAATGAATTAAGTGCTATATTAGATAAAGACAATGCGGCAAAACACGATTCGTATAATCTTATACAATCGCAGATTGAAGCAGAATTATTTGATTTTATCAAGACCTACAGAAGCGTTAAACGGGAGCTGTTTAAAGCAAGTGAATATATTTGTAGAACAAAATCAGAAAAGAGGATCTTCCTAACTCATCATTAAACATGAAAAAAATACTTTATTGTGGATTAATTGTAGGCATAAGTCTGTTTATTATCAGCTATGGAGGCTTATTTCTTGCAATCCGCTTTGTTCCTGAGCTGTTTGTAGTTTACAATAATCCACTATTCAATTCTGACGGAAGCAGGGATATTCTGTTTTATTTGCATGCCTTTATTATAAGCTTTGCCCTATCATGGTTCTGGGAGAGGTTCAAAACTCTTTTTTCAGGTCCATTTCTCCTCAGAGGTGTTGAGTTTGGGTTTGTTTACGCAATTGTCGCTTTATTACCTGTCATGTGGATTACCTTTAGCTCCTTAGATATTACCATTGTGATAGTTTTGAGCTGGTTTATTTACGGTTTTTTACAGGCGCTTGTCGCCGGAGTTATGTTTGCCAAGATAAATCCATAATCGTTGAAAGCCATGTTGGTGCGAGTTCAAAAACCTACCTGGTTCTTAAGCCATCAAGACTCATTCGGATCTATAATAGATCTTTGCGCATTTGTCGGATATGCAGATTTGAAGTAAGAGAAAAGCCGATTCTGCTACCAGCTTGTTATGACTAATCTACCACCTTCATTCTCAAGTTAAATACCACGTTTAACTCATTGTTAGTTTGAATCATTCCCCCAATCTTTCGCGGAGGAATAATATTAAAATCAGAGAAATTTATTTGGCGAGTTCCGATCAGATTTACTACTTTTTCGCCTCCTGATAAAAACTTATAATCCACTTCTAAACGTCGCGTTACTCCAGCTAATTCAATGGCCACTATCCCTTTTATCAAATCAGGTTTAAGATCCAGGTCAGGATACCGATTCAAATTTATAAACCTTATTGTCAGCTTTGGAAACTCTTTTGCCTTTAATGTTTTCCTCAAATCGCTTGTCATAATCGGATGATGGCAGTCAAAATTCCGGACATCCAGTATCAAAGAACCACTTATTGGAAAAGTTTCTTTATTTGCGTACTTATAAAGATATAAAGTGTCTGGATTCGCATAATTTGCTATTAGGCAAGTAAATTTATTAACATTGGTACTGCCATCAACTCTCAAAGAGCCACCCTTCATAATAACCCATTTCGTTATTTGAGGCTTATTCATCTGACTATTGAAAGCAGAAAACAAAATAAGCATAAGAAGCAAAAGAGTTTTCTGAGGAAGCATATGCAATATCTTAATTTACACAAAAAAAGCAGGCCGACCCAGACCGACCTGCTTTTTTTTTGAAATATTTGATTAAAAACCTACAACAGCTTGTATTACGTATCCTTTAAATTCACCTCCATTGCGGTAGTCGGCGGCAGGTAAATTTTTGTATTGTTGTTTAACATATTCGCCTTTTAACAATATGTTATCAGTTAAGAACCATCCTGCGCTAAAAGCTATACGATCAACTTTTACATCCTGGGTATAAGTAATTGGAGCCGTTCCTGCTATGTTCATTGGCCTGTATTCTAAGACATTGTACCTTGCACCTACAAAGAAATTCTCTGCAGCGCCAATTCTATAAACACCGTCAATCGCATATTGAGTTGCTTTTCTATCCTTTGCTTCAGTTTTAGTTCTTCCGTTTGCAACTTCATAAGTTCCGAAAAGCTCCAGGCCGTAAGCCTTAGCAAATCCATTTACCTGAACAGCGTCTACACGTTTGCTAAATCCCGGACTAACACGGCCAGATGTGAACTGATCAGTAGATTTACTTCCAGCTTTCTCCAAAACCATGAAGTAATTAGAACCGGTACGGTCGCCCGCATAAAGAGTGTTACCACCAGAGCTTTTATTTCCATAATAAGATCCAGAAAGGCGGACACGAACATCCTCAGTTAATTGTTTATCGAAGCCGGCTTTTAGATAAATCGCAGGTGACTTATGAATATCATTATCCTGAGCAGTTGCTATAAGGCTATCAATATTACCTTTTACCATACCGTTAGTAATTCCAACTAAACCAAAGAACCCACTTGCCCTAACTAAAACCTCACCGCCAATTTCAGTTGTAAATGCATCCATTATATAGTTTTCGGCAAAAGGATTGTAGAGGGTGTGCCCACCATCAGATCTACGGAAATGCTGATCGCCGTAATTAATTTCCATGTGTCCGACTTTAATAGTTGTAAACTTCATGATATCATCCCATATCTGACCTTTGAAGGGAAGTTTATCAAATTGAATATAACCGCCTTTAACCCATGTTTCGTTATGGTGACGAGATGATAAATAGCTGGTTAAATTTAAACGAATTCCTTCTGCCAATTGTACATCCATGAACAAATTAGCGTTCGCAGTATTGAAGCCAGGAGTCATTTTGTATAAACCGCCTGACGTGTTTTCGTGCTTTAAGCCCTGAAATGATTGAGTAAAACCTGCACCCCATTTAATTTTGATATTCTCGAACGCTGCATTCGTGTCTTTTGCAGCTTCGAACACATTGATACCACTTTTATCGTAAGGTCTAAGATTTGAAACCTCGGTTTGTGCTTGTAGTGCAACCGGACTTACCAGTATTAAGGCAAGGGCAGCAGTTTTAAAAATGTTAGATAATTGAGTTTTCATGTTTTTAATTATTATTAGTGAATATTTAATGATTAGGTTGTTATTTCTTTAGCTTTAATACAATATCAACAGTAACTTCATTGGCAACTTTTAATGCCCCCATCATAAAAGTTGGAGCTTTAATGTTGAAATCGGTCATTTTGATGGCTTTTGAACCTTTACAAATAAGTTCATCGCCGTCAATAGTATAATTTGTTTGGAGGGTAACTGTCTTCGTTACTCCAGCTATACTTAAATTCCCTGTCGCTTTGATTACCTTTTGCTGCGGTACAACAGTGGCATCTATTAATTTGAAAGTGATCTTATTATACTGTTCTGCTTTTAGTGCTTTATGAGCTCTCGTGGTTAGTAAATCTTCTTTACCCTTTAAATTAGCAACCGGAAGTGAAAAATTCAGAGAAGAAACATCTGCCAGCTCATCACCTTTTAGAGTAAAGGTTCCATCACAACTGAAGGCGTTTGCAGTCATTATCCAGTCGTGAATGTTTGATGTTCCGTTTACCTTAATAACAGAGCCGGAAGCGACCTTAAAGGGAGTTTGGGCCTGGACTGTTGATGTAAGAGCATTGAAGCTTAGTGCTAATATCAGGGTAAAAAGCTGACCTGCACGATTTCTTAATTTACTGGCATTGACATTTAAAACTTTCATAATATTTCATTTTGATTAGTGTATTTTCTTTAGCACAAATCTATCCTTGACGCTGAGCATATTGAATGATGTGGCGGGTTAAAAAAAATGATCTTAAACACTATTTTGAAGAAAAAATCAGAGCGAAAGCCAGCGTTAAAAAGAAATCAAATAAAGCGTCTGCATACAGAGCAATAAAACAAAAAGGAGATAAAAAGCTGCGAAGCCATCTCTCCTTTATTAATTCTTTTCAGGTATGTGAACAGTAATTCCTATCGTGAATCATCCGGTTCGTAGCAATAATGATCAAGCTGTTCGTTAGAGAGATCGGCCACGTCTACGCTAAAATGGTTAGGAAGCACCAGTATGGGTATTTTAGAATTGTTTGCCATTTGCTTACTAACACTTGAATGGAACAATCCTTCAAAAAAGCCATATTGTTTATGAACAAGAGTCAATAAATCCGCTTTCCCCGAACCGGTGATCTGTAGCAATTCTTTCGAAATATTGGCGCCCTTAATATTTTTATATAAAATCTTAGGATGATCAGGAGGTAGTGACTCATAAACAGAATGTTTGACAACTTTTTCCGAATCAATATCTGGTAAACCATAAGGAGAAATATGACTCACTAAAATTTCAGAGTCGCAGGCAACTGCAATTTCGCTCAGATACTTTAGAACTTTTGAATCGCTAAAGGTCAGGTCTGTGGCATAGGTTATTAAGCGAATTCCATTAAACTTCAAGCTTTCGGGCACCAGCAAAACCGGACATTTGATATTATCCAACACATCATGTGTATGGCTGCCAAATAGAAACCGTGATAAGCCGTTGGACTTATGAGAACCCATCATCACCAGATCAACACCCTTGTCCTTTATAATATCTGAAACAACAACAGATAATTTCCCAAAATCGCTAATGCATGATATCCTCGGCTTAAATCCTGAAGCAGATTCTGCCGGAATACTTTCTTTCATCCGCCTGGCGATCTCTTTCAGGTCAGCCAGACTTTCTTGCTTAAGAGCAAGATGATCTGCAATCGGCCAGGCAATTTGTTCTGCCATTGGCGCACTTTCTATAATTTCCAGAGCATTGCAAAGCAAAATATTAGCTTTTAGTTTCAAAGCCATTTGCAGTGCATATTCGGAAGCGGAATGAGCTCGTGTTGAAAAGTCGGTTAATAAAAGGATAGTTTTCATAACATCGAATTATTTTATGTACGTAAAAATCATTTATAATACATTAAATTACAATGACTTAAATCACAATAACCAATAACGTATCCACTCTCTCATAACATCTTCCGCTCCACAACTAACTTGTTTGTTTTGAATTAATAGCCTTTATTCTTTCAGAAGTTAGTTTGAAAACACGTTGTTTTACTGACTTAAATATTTGAAGAAGAGCACCAATCTCGCGTTCAAGAAGGGAGTGAGTTTCTATGAGATTAAGCTCATAGTTGTGGTTAGCATTACTTATAAGTGGCTCAAGTAATGCAAGATAATTTGATACCTTTCTTTTGATCTCGGCATTTTGAGTTTGAAGATTTAACACATTCAGCTTCAGCTCAAGTAAGTTTTCACTTATTTCGTGCTTTTTCGATTGAGCCCAACATCTCTCAACCAGCTTCTGTAAGAAACTTAAATCCCTGGTAAAAAACTCTAAATCAGAAATCCAATGTTTGCTGATTAGATAAAGTTCCTGCAATTCTGCATTAAGCTGATTTTCTTCTATCACAGTTGTCATGACGCTTTGTATTTATATCATCAAAATTCATCGTTAATTACCGCGACTCCGATGACACCTGTCAATTTATTCTATGATCTTTATCAGTTTTAGGTAATTTAAAACCAATCTTAATTTATATTTGCTTTAATCGCATTGTAAATGAAAGTTATGTTTGTAAAAGTTAATGGATAAGTCAAAACTGCTGAACGCAATAATCGAATCCGCAATTGATGGCATAATAACTATCGATTCGCGGGGGATAATTGAAACGATGAATCCTGCTGCCTTAACTCTGTTTGGGTATCAGGAGATAGAAGTGAAAGGGGAAAATATTTCTGTACTGATGCCCGAGCCTTACAAAAGTGCTCACGATGGATACATACACAGATATCAGAGCACAGGAGAAAGGCGTATCATCGGCATAGGCAGGGAAGTTTTAGGCCTACGAAAAGATGGCTCAACTTTTCCTTTTCGGCTTGCTGTGAGTGAGGTTGAGTACGAAGACAGAAAAATATTTACAGGTTTTGTTCACGATCTTTCTAAAGAAAAGGAAGCAGAAGAAAGGTTGAAGAAATATACCGAGGAGCTGGAAGAAAAAGTAAAAAACAGAACTCAAAACTTAGAACATCTTATTGTTGAATTAGAAAAAGCCAGAGATGAGGCTAGCCATTCTTTAGAAAAAGAAAAGGAACTTAATCAGCTTAAAACAAGGTTTGTTTCGATGGCATCACACGAGTTCAGAACCCCGTTAAGCTCAGTTCAGTTGTCGGCCTCCCTAATTGAAAAGTACCTGCAAAAAGCAGATTCAGGCAATATTTTAAAACATACCGGTAAAATAAAAAATTCTGTAGGCCATCTTACCGGTATTTTAAACGACTTTTTATCCCTCGAAAAACTGGAAGCGGGAAAAACACAGGTACAATTTCAGGAATTTGATCTGGTTAAATTTTCTGAAGACATAGTTGAAGAGATGCAGTTAATTTCTAAGCAGAATCAACACATTGTTTATCAGCATACCGGGGCTACAAGCCAGGTTTTTCTAGATCCGGCCTTACTAAAAAGCGCTGCTATAAATCTTGTTTCAAATGCCATAAAGTATTCAGGAGAAAACACTTTTATTGAGTTTAACTCGGAGGTGACTGAAAACGAAGTATACATCACTGTAAAAGACAATGGAATAGGTATTCCTCTTGAAGAACAGAAAAACCTTTTCGAACCCTTTTTCAGGGCCCATAACACCGGAAATATCCCGGGAACGGGCTTAGGATTAAATATTGTAAAAAGATATGTTGAAATGATGGGTGGAGAAGTAATTTGCCAAAGCGCCCAAAATAAGGGAACAACAATTTCTTTAATTTTTAAAATAGAATGAACGCATCAAAGAAGACCGTACTTTTAATTGAAGACAATCAGGATATACGTGAAAGTACGGCAGAAATACTTGAATTAGCAGGTTTTACCGTATATACTGCCGAGAATGGCAAAAAAGGTGTTGAACTCGCTCAGTCGCGCACACCTGATATTATTTTGTGCGACATTATGATGCCGGAGCTGGATGGGTACGGCGTTCTTTACCTGCTGAGTAAAAATGCTAACACAGCAGACATCCCTTTTATATTTCTGACAGCAAAAGCTGAACGGACCGATATGCGTAAAGGGATGGAAATGGGAGCGGACGACTATTTAACCAAACCTTTCGACGATATGGAATTGTTGAATGCGATAGAAAGTCGTTTACAAAAGAAAGAACGGTCCATTAAAAATGCCGGAAATGCCGCTTCTCTAGAATCCTTACTTGATGAAGCCCGTTCTTCCAAATTATTGAATGAACTTTCTGTGAACAGCCGCATCCGCGCTTATAAGAAAAAGCAGAACATTTACATGGACGGCGACCAGGCGCTAAACGTGTATCTGGTAAAAAGCGGAAAAGTAAGAACGTTTATGGTTTACCAGGATGGACGTGAAATTGTAACGGGGATGTTTACAACAGGCGATTTTTTAGGATATGAAGCCGTGCTTCTAAACAAGCCGTATCCTGAAAATGCAGAAGCTCTTGACTCTGCAGAACTTCATCTGATACCTAGAAACGACTTTAATGCCTTGTTATTCAAAGATTTGGGAATTGCTAAAAAGTTCATAGAACTGCTTTCAGGCAATCTTCAGGAAAAGCAAGAGCAACTCTTAAAGCTCGCTTATAATTCTGTTAGAAAAAGAGTAGCCGACGCACTGATAGATTTGGCAAGAAAATTTGCGGGAGCAACAGTAGAAACCTGCGAGATCAAAGTTTCACGTGATGATCTGGCCGCAATGGTTGGCACAGCAAACGAAACTATCAGCCGCACCCTGGCGGATTTTAAAGAAGAGAGATTAATTGAAAAAGAAGGCAGCATCATCAAAATCCTATCCCTTGAAAGATTAAAGCGAATAAAACAGTAAAAGTGATTAAGATCACTTTTACCTTTGATTAGCCTCATACCCTGGCCCCGACAACCGCAGTACTTTTGTTATTAAACTAATGGAGTATGAAAGCGGTTGCATACAGCAGTAAGATTTGCGAAAAAGAACTACTTATTAAGGCTAATAATAAGAAGCATGATATTACTCTGATATCGAACAGGCTCACCCTTGATACTATTTCTTACGCTAAAGGAAAAGATGCTGTTCTGGTTTTTTCCTGCGACGACCTTTCCGCCCCTATCCTTTCAAAGTTAAAGGAAATGGGTGTTAAATATATCTCCACCCGCTCTACAGGAACAGATCATATTGATTTAAAAGAGGCCGAACGGCTTGGTTTAAAGGTTGGGAACGTCCCCGCTTATTCTCCCGAATCTGTTGCAGAACATGCAATTACATTAATCCTTTCATTAGTACGAAACATTGTTGCCGCCCATAAGCAAATGCTGGAACATGATTTCAGCTTAAACAGTCTGGTGGGTTACACCATAAGAAATAAAACCGTTGGCATCGTAGGATTGGGACGCACGGGGCAAGCGCTCGCGCAAATCTTAACAGGTTTTGGGGCCAGAATTCTGGTAAGCGATACAGAAGATGTAAGCGCCCTTTGTCAAACCTACGGCGCTACCCAGGTCTCTTTTGATGATCTTTTGAAACAATCTGACATCATATCCTTTCATGTACCCTTAAACGATTCTACCCGTCATATGGTAAATGTTAAAACCATTGGCAAGATGAAAACCGGAGTAATTCTGATTAATGTTAGCCGTGGCGCTGTATTTAACAGCAAAGAGGTTCTTGAAGCCTTACAAAATGAAAAGATAAGTAAGCTTGGGATGGATGTGTATGAATTTGAACACAATGTATTCTTCTTTAATCACAGTAAAAGCCCGATTGAAGACCCTTTACTTCAGGCATTTATAGATCATCCGAGAGTACTGCTAACTCCCCACATGGCATTTCTAACGGAAGAAGCTATCCATGTAATTTCCGAAAAAACCATTTCAAATCTTGACTCGTGGGAGGCCGAAAAAAACACGGCAAATGCCGGCCTGGACCAAGATACTGCTATTGTTTCCTGTTAAAGCATTTCCAGCATGACTTCAGAGCTAATAAAAAAATATAACGTTGCAGCCCCAAGATATACAAGTTACCCAACTGTTCCTTACTGGGATGCCGACAGTTGGAATCGGAAACAATGGTTTGAATCGATCAAGAAATCTTACGCAGAAAGCTCTTCAGAGGGTATAAGCCTATACGTTCATTTACCTTTTTGTGAAAGTTTATGCACCTATTGTGGCTGCAACACGAGAATCACAAAAAATCACAGCGTAGAAGAACCGTACATAAATGCTGTACTTAAAGAATGGGAAATGTACTGCAATGTGCTTGGTTGCCGGCCAGCAATAAAAGAGATCCATTTGGGAGGCGGAACTCCCACATTTTTCGCACCCAAACACTTAAAAAAGCTTATCGATGGAATTATATCGAAGTCGATATTAACCAGCGACGCAGAATTCTCATTTGAAGCGCATCCGGCCAATACTACAGATGAACATCTAAAAACACTGTACAATCTCGGATTCAGAAGATTAAGCCTTGGCATACAAGACTTTGACCCCAAAGTTCAAGAGATAATAAATCGAAAGCAGAGTATTGAACAAGTGGAACATATTACTAAATATGCCCGCTATATCGGATATAACTCGATCAACTTCGATTTGATTTACGGCTTACCGCTACAAAAAATTTCCAGCGTAGAAAATACCATAAAAGAAGTTATAAAGCTGATGCCTGACCGTATTGCATATTATAGCTATGCGCATGTGCCGTGGATTAAACCCGGACAACGAAAATTCACGGAAGCGGATTTACCTGCCGACGATGAAAAACGAGCACTATATGAACGAGGTTGTGAATTGCTTTCGCATGCAGGCTATAAGAACATTGGCATGGATCATTTTTCTTTACCCACAGACAGTTTATACAAGGCATCAGAAGGTGGTAAGCTTCACAGAAATTTTATGGGTTATACTCATCAGTACACCAAACTTTCATTAGGAATTGGAGTATCATCGATTAGTGACAGCTGGTATGCTTTTGCGCAGAACATTAAAAAGCTTGAGCTATACCTCGAAAAAATAGAACGTGGAGAATTTCCATTAATGAAAGGTCATATTCTAAGCGAAAGTGATCTGGAGTCCCGAAGAGAGATCTTAAATATTATGTGTAAAGGGTACACTGATATGAGAAGGACCAATTCGCAATTGGTCAAACGTTTACTACCTCTGCGAAGAGACGATCTGATAAAATTCAATTACAGAACCCTTTACGTCACTTCCCTTGGAAAGAATTTTTTAAGAAATATATGTATGGCTTTTGACGAACGCCTTTGGAACAGTCCTGCCGATGATCAAACATTCAGTAAGGCAGTTTAATTGAACTTTAATTGAATATAACAATGAGCCACAGTTTTCACATCCCGGTTTTAGGACTCGGATTTTCAATTGACACCCCACTTAAAGTTGCCAGATACGGCATATCTTCTGTTGTCTCTGTTGTAGATGATGAACTGATAGAACGGATGCGTCAGCATCATTCGGAGAAAAACAAGCTACCTTTTTTGCCCATCAAAAAAACAGATGAGGACCACAGGGCCAAACGGATTACCGCCTATCTTAACTTATTAAACACTTTGGTAGACTTACAGGTTACAGAGTTAAAGAGGCGTGAATTTACACCTGAATCAGACCTTACCCGGTACTTTGATTTACTGCCTGATGACTCAAAGCAGAAACAGGCATATAATGAAATGCTACTTGAAACTGACTTAAGTCAAAAAAAAATCCTTCAGGAAAAACTGAGATCAAACCTTCAAAAAGGCTCTATAGAAGTAAACATTATGTCTAAAGTAGACAAAATGAACTTTGGAAAAGATGGCATTTCAATCGGCGACAAATTTACAGATGCCCTTGCATCGTTAAGAGGCTTTGCGGAAAGCGATCTAAGTTCTTCTCTTATCCTGTCAGCAGGAATGAATCCACGGCTTTACAGCTATCTGGCAGAGTTTGATTGCTTTAATCCAAAAGTAGATTCTGTTTTAAAGAAAAAGATCGTGTTAAAGGTGAGCGATTTTAGATCCGCTTTAATACAGGCCAAGTTCCTGGCAAAAAAAGGACTTTGGGTACACGAATTTAGAATTGAATCGGGCTTAAACTGCGGAGGTCATGCCTTTGCCACGGAGGGCTATTTGCTGGGCCCTATCCTTCAGGAATTTAAAGATAAACGCACGGAGATGACCACCGAGCTTTATGGAATCTACAAGGCATTTCATAAAACCGAAGGTGAAATTGACGTTGAACAGCCTTCTACCAGGATATCTGTACAAGGCGGAATAGGAACTGCCGAAGAGAACACTTTTCTGCAAAGGTATTACAACCTTGATGGAACAGGCTGGGGAAGTCCTTTTCTGCTGGTTCCGGAAGCAACAAACGTTGACAAAGATACGCTCAACCTGTTGAAGGATGCTACATCAAAAGACTTTTACATAAGTGGAGCTTCTCCATTGGGTATTCCGTTTAATAATTTCCGAAAAAGTACCGCCGAAATTCAACGACTTGACAGAATAGCAAAAGGCAGACCGGGCAGTCCTTGTAATAAAAAATTTTTGGTTTCGAATACTGAATTTACTACTGAAGCCATTTGTACTGCATCTCGCGAATATCAGAATTTGAAAATAAAACAACTTCAGGCGGCACAGCTTTCAGCGGAACAGTACGACTTTCAATTCAAGCAGGTAACTGAGAAGCTATGTTTGTGCGAAGGACTATGCTCCTCGGCGTATATTAAAAACAACATGCTTAAAGCGCGCGAAAACCCGGCAGTAGCTATTTGCCCCGGGCCAAATACAGCATTCTTTTCAGGCATTTACTCCCTTGATGAAATGGTGAAGCACATATATGGTAAACTTAACCTGCTCAAAAATGTCAATCGTCCTAACATTTTCATCAATGAACTTAAACTATATGTAGATTATCTTAAAAAGGATATCGAGAACAGTGCGCAAGAAATGACGGATAAAAAGGTTCAGCAGCTTGAACGTTTTAAAGAACAATTGCTTAATGGAATAGAATATTACCACCAGCTTTTTCCAAACATTCAAAAGTTCTGTGAATCGTGCAGCAAAACTTTCCAACATGAGCTTAGGAGTTTAGATGCTCAAATTCAGCAGCTACAATTGAATTAGTTTGATAGGTGGTAATAATTCAAGCAATGAGAAGCTAAACCCTTAAACAGCTTTTCTGCAACACGATTGTATCAATCCACTGTTGCTGTTTTTCAGGACTAAAAAAACGTGAAGGAGTCTCCAGTTTACAAACGCGGAGATTCCTTTTTTTACAATAATCTGCAATCAGGCTACTCTTAGCTTTGATATTCGGAGCGCCGTTAAACGTTTTCCTGGTGAAGTAAACGGCCTTTAAATTCGGTAAGCTGTCAATTAAGGATACAACATCCTTCCACTCTTGTACATGACTATCTATATAGGAATCATCTACATTTCCTTCTTCGCCTTCGGGTACATCAAGGGCATCAATTAAGTCTGCAAAATCAATTTTGTATTTTCCCATAAACTCGCGTTTCTCTAAAAGCGTGGCTTCTTTAAGAGAATCGAGTCCCCAGCATTGCGGCAGTAAATGCCATAGAAAACTCTTCGCTCTTCCATAAAAAAAATCCGGAGCCTCTGCGCTATCAGCGCTAAAATTGCCCAATATAAGAATTTCTGTTTTTGGACTAGCCTGATATTGTCTGAACTTATTTAAGATGATTGGCATATATGGATTAATTCTGCTTGTCACAAAAATAGATTAATTATTATGGGGTGCGCTCGTTTCTGTTTTTATAATTTGCATTAGCGTATTTAAATTCATCTCAGAGCGACTTTAGCATATTTTTGACCATTGATAGATATCCAGCATTTTCTTAATACAGGTTCTGTAACGATTGAAGCGAGTTATACGTCTTAATGAAAACAAACCTTTTCATGAGAAAAATATTCTGCCTCCCCGCCTTACTATTATTAATTGTCGCGGCCTGCAAAAAGGACGAAAGCCCCTATTTAGATATAGATAAAGCATCCGCACAGATGAGCCGGAGTTTTTATTATCATGAAGAAAATCTCACAATAGCACAAACTTATGTGCAACATATAAACCACTCAGGTAAGTTTGATATAGATGGAAACCTTGTTTTAAATTTCAATATCCCGTTCAAAAATGGAAGAGATGAGGTCACCTTTATAATAGAGAAGGATAAAATAAAAAGGGGTATTATTGGAACCTATGAAATAAACACGTCAATAGTCGCCGATGTTACAGCCTTTTATGTATATCGCTTAACTACATCTTCTTCAAGCAGGCTTTTACCGGAAAGCTCAACAGGAGTGTTAACAATAACCGGGTACGATAGTGAGTCTAAAACCTTAACGGGAAATTACAGGCTTACAATTAATAGTTTTAACGATCCAGCTTCCATTGCGCTGCCTAATATTAAAAAAACAACCACGTCTGTTTCAGGCATCTTCGAAAATGTTAAACTAAAAACTACAGAGTAAGGAAGAAGAAACTTATACTCCTTCCACGATCACGGCGTCTAAATTTGGAGCGGCTACATAGTTTCCTTTAGTTTTCTGTTGTACATAGCTGTTGATGATGTAAATCAATACTATAGCAACAATCATAGAAATGATCACGACTAAACCTAAGGTATCGTAATGGTCTATTTTGCCGCTGCTTCTCTGCACAACTATTAATCCGGCAATAGCCGAAGCAACACCACCAGAAAATTGCTGTACAGATGAATTAATGCTCATAAATGCTCCCCGGTCCTGCGGTTCAGGAATGGCTGTCATGAGTGCAGAAGCAGAAATCATTCGGGAAGAGATACCCACAAAAAGAACAACATTTATAGAGATTACCATCCACAAAGGTGTAATTCCTAAGCTGGTATAAATTGCTACCATGACCATACTGATAATAGAACCTGCAAAAAACACCTTAAATTTTCCTATTCTATCACTTACTTTTCCAATTAGGGGACCAAATATTATAGAAAACACACCGGTAACACCATAGAGTATTGGTAATTGATCGCGGGTTAAACCCATATTGTTTATTCCGAATGCAGTCCCGAAAGGCATCAGCATAAAGCCTCCGGTAGCCAGGCAGGTGGTTCCAACAAAGGCTTTTAGATAATTAGAATTCGAAACTGTTTTAAACATGTGCTGAAAAGGATGACGATCAGATTTAAATTTAAGATGCTCGGTAACGGGTTTCAAATACAGTAAAATAAAAAGTCCGAGGAAAATTCCGAAGCCAGCAATCATCCAGAACGGGGCGTGCCATCCGAAACTATTTGATAATATTAGTCCCACAGGTAAGCCAAAAATCTGGCTGGCAGCGAAGGCAGACTGAACAAATCCCATTACCCTGCCGCGCTGATCGAGTCGGAACAAATCGCTGATAATAGCAAAACTCACTGAGCTAATAACGCCCCCAAATATACCGGTTACAATCCTGGCGACAAGTAAGAGCGGATAGGTTGGAGCGATAGCGCAAAGTAGAGTACCAACGATAAATCCCGTATAAAAGAACAACAAGAGTTTTTTCCGGTCAAACTTATCTGCAAAGCCGGCGGCTAACACTCCCGATGCTCCGGCGCTAAAGGCATAAGCCGAAACAACCAGCCCAAACTGCGAAGTAGTAATATGTAACTCTTCAAGAAGTCGCTCACCCAAGGGTGAAAGCACCATAAAATCGAGAACGATAGTAAATTGTAGAGACGCTAAGATCGTTATTACGAACACCTGATATTTCGAGAATCCACTCTCGTTACCTGCTTGGATATTGTCCATTTGATAGGTTTAAATCAATAATACTGAAATCATAATACAACTTTCCCAAGAAAGACCGATGCAGATCTTCCGCTTCAAAACACGCCAAAATTGAGCCCAAATATATTAAATGACGGCGCTTTTTTTTATTTAACAAAACGGCGAACTATAACGAGCAGACCTAACACTTAAAAGTCAGCACCATGGCTGACTTTTGAATGAGTTTTAAGAGAAGATTTAAAAATTTCTTAAAGCTTTTTTGAGTTCAACCACTTCTGTCTTTGTCGACTTTTTCGCATTAAAAATAGAAGACGGCTTATATCCTACTTTGTAAAAGTTTTTATTAGCACTGTCATCTGCAGAAAGTCGTGATCCGTCTAATGCAATTCCGGCGAACAGCCCTTTGCTTCTGGAATATGAATACACTTCAGCATCAAGGTCAATATCAGTGTTGGCAGATGAACTTCTTCCTACGGGTCCCGCCGCAACTGAGACATCTCCACCAATGGTAAATTCACCTTTTTCAAGACTAGACAAAGCAGTTCCTTTTATAAATACCAGTACCAGATCAATTGCCTGAACACCAGCCTGAAACCCAATACTTCCTCCTGTTAAAGTAACAAAAACTGGATTACTCCAGGTTCCATCAGCCTTTTTAACCATAGCAACACCTTTACCTCTTTGTCCTCCAATTCCTAATCCGGCTTTCACAAGGTTTGGAATAATTACAACACCCTGGGCTTTTTGCATAAGCCTGGATGACATATCTCCTTCCATTCCCGTAAACGACTTTAGTACTGCTGTTGATTTTTGTAATTTTTCAGTCTGTTGCTTTTGGCCGAATGACACCGTTCCTATAAATAGAAAAACCAATAGCAGACTCATAATTTTTAATGTTTTCATGGCGTTAAGTTTATTTATTTGCTCAAATCGCTCAAAATTTATGCCGCGATAAATAAATCCAGAGGGCCTCTTGTACCTAATTCATCTAAATAAATTGCATCAAAAACATCCGATTTAAACGCGGTGTTGCAAAGATCAAAAACGGAACGCCAGCCGGCTGGAGCTCATACTATTCGACAGCGAAGACAACCTTTATCTTTCTATTCTTTTAAGTCTTAGGGACTCTTCCCAAGCTCGATAACCGTAATTTCGGGCCATATACCAACTCGACCAGCAAATCCTAAAAAGCCAAATCCTCTGTTTACATATAAATATCTATGTTGGTACCTGGCTAAGCCGGCCCAGTTTGGATATCTGTATTTTACGGGACTCCATTTAAAGCCAAACAATTCGATGCCGAACTGCATGCCATGTGTATGCCCGGATAATGTAAGATGAATATTCTGCGGATGATTCTTCACTTCCGCATCCCAGTGTGAAGGATCGTGCGAAAGCAGTATTTTAATAATGTCGGGATCTAATCCTTTTAAAGCCTTATTCAGGTCGCCTCGCTGTCCAAAACCAAGACCCCAGTTTTCAATTCCCACTAAAGCAATACTCTGCCCGTTTTTTTCAATTTGTATATGCTCGTCCAATAAAAGCCTAAAACCCAGTTTTTTATGATTTTCCTTCAATGAGATAAGATTATTACCTTTCTGTTCTATGCTGTCCCACTGTTTGTAATCACCATAATCATGATTCCCAAGAACTGAAAACTTTCCTGACTTAGCTTTAATCTGCTTAAAAACAGGAATCCATGGTTCAATTTCAGAGGCTTGGTTATTCACAAGATCTCCTGTAAACACAAACAGATCTGATTTTTGAGCATTTATCAAATCAACACCTCTTTGCACACCTTCACACTATCAAGGCTCCCGGCATGTATGTCTGAAATTTGAGTAATAGTGAATCCCTCAAAAATTTCAGGTAAATCTTTAAAAAATAGCTTTGTCCGCCTCACTTTGTAATGATACTTCCCCCTGGTTGTCCCAAAGACAAAAAAGAAAAAAGGAATTGCTGCGAGGATTAAGCCTATTTGACTGACGATTGGCGAACGCGAAGGGTGAAACCCTATAATTCCCATAAGTATCCGATAAATATCTTCTGCAAAAAGAGCAAATACGAATACCGTTTTCGTCACGAATAGCGTCAAAAAAGCATTAAAAACCGTATTAAACAAAAGTGTGAACTTTCTAGTAGGAATGGCTTTGTAAAAATTGATAACAAATGCGAACAGTACTGTGCCACTAACAAGCCAAAAACTAAGGTGTATAATAAATCTATGTCCTTCAGGAACAGAAATAGTAACAGTTCTTACACCCTGAAAAACATACCAATCTAACAAAAACGAGATAAGTGTAAGAAGTGTAACCGGTAAATAACTTATGCGGCGCATATGGCAATTTATAAATTTATTGATAGTCTAAAATGATCTTACCTTAGATGACGATTTAGCCAGAATAATATCCTGAGATTATGTTTCTTTGTTTACTGATAGGGTACAGTTCAGAGCATGGAACAAAAAAACAATCCGCTGCACGGCAAAACGTTGGAAATGATTTTAAATTATCTTGTAGAGCAATACGGATGGAAAGAACTGGCCCGACAGGTACGTATTAACTGCTTTATAAGTAATCCGAGTATAAAATCAAGCTTAACTTTCCTGCGTAAAACTCCCTGGGCCCGGCAAAAAATAGAGGAACTATATCTTAAATCCAATAAATAAGCTCCAAATACTCACTAAAATTTTACAAAATATATGTTCTGGTAAAGGGATATTTGCCTGACAAGAACAAATGATGAGTAAAAAAACCGCCCTGCTGCTAAGCCTTCTATTCGTATCCGTTTCTGCACTTCCGTCAGCATATTATGTTGCTGTTGATGGGAGCGATCAGAATCCCGGAACCCTTAGACAACCCTTTGCCACCGTTCAAAACGCTCAACGCTTTGTAAACGCCGGCGACACAGTTTTTATACGCGGTGGTAAGTACATGATGCAGGAATCTCAAATCGCAAGAAAACAGGGTATTTATTCGTACGTGACAGATTTAAATAAGAGTGGTAGCGAAAATGCCAGAATTAACTACTGGGCATATCCGGGAGAAACACCTGTGTTTAATTACACCAATGTGAAGCCTTCCACCCGGGTCATAGCGTTTTACGTATCAGGTTCTTATATTCATTTGAAAGGCTTAGAAGTTGTGGGTGTGCAGGTTACCCTTCCGAATCATACGCAGTCAGAAAGTTTTGAAAATCGCGGAAGCAATAACATCTATGAACAACTCAGTATGCATGATAGCCAGGCCATCGGATTTTACCTGATATCCGGGTCAAACAACCTGATTCTGAATTGCGATGCCTATAATAATTACGACTACACCTCAGAAGGGGGAAAAGGCGGCAACAGCGATGGATTTGGCTGTCACGGGAAAAAAGGCGATGTAAACAACGTTTTTAGAGGATGCCGTTCCTGGTTTAATAGCGACGACGGCTATGATTGCATCAGCTCCTTTGAGCCTGTTGTATTTGAAAACTGCTGGGCAATGTATAACGGATACTCTCCAGCATTTAAAAGTCTGGCAGATGGAAACGGATTTAAAGCAGGAGGCTATGGTGCCAGAGCAGTCAAGGATCTTCCAAATCCAATACCAAGAAATACCATTCGCTTCTGCCTTGCTGTTCGAAATAAAGCAAATGGGTTCTACTCAAACCATCACCTTTCTGGTAGCAACTGGTATAATAATTCGGCCGCTTATAATGCCGTCAACTTTAATATGCTGAACAGGCTTGAAGACAACAAAACTGATGTTCCAGGATATGGACATGTCATCAAAAATAATCTGGGATTTATGGCGAAAAGTAAGGAAGTAGATAAATTGAATTTTGATCTGTCTGATATAAAATTCAATTATTTCAGTTTAGCAGTGACTGTTGATACAAAAGATTTCCTGAGTACTGACGAAGCAGAGCTTTTTAAACCCCGAAAAGCAGATGGGAGCTTGCCTTACACTAATTTCCTCCGCTTGAACAACACTAGCGATCTGATTGACGCGGGAGTTTCTGTAGGTTTTCCTTATAAAGGCAAAAATCCTGACCTTGGTTATTTGGAGAGCAAATAATCAATAATTTTTCTCCGAATATCTCAAATGTTTTTCCTTGAAGTTGATTGACTCATCAATTGAAGACCGGACAATTGGAACAGTAATTGTATTAACAAAGAGATTTAAAATAAAATCTATCAATTATGGAAACTACTGAAGTAAAAAGAGAAGTACTGAACGACCTTGTTCAGATTAATAACGACAGGATTGAAGGCTATCAAAGAGCCATTAAAGAGTTGAAAAATGGTGATGCGGATTTAAAGGAGCTGTTTTCTAGTATGATATCGGAAAGCATCCAATACAAGTCACAACTCGTTTCTGCTGGTGCCGAAGCTGATAATGACACAACCAATAGCGGTAAAATTTATCGTGCCTGGATGGATGTAAAAGCTGTCTTTACAGGACATGATCGAAAAGCCGTTTTGTCTAATTGCGAATTTGGTGAAGACGCAGCACAAAAAGCATATAATACTGCACTTAATGAAGAAAATCTCCCTTCAGATATTAGAGCGTTACTTTCTCAGCAAAAACAAGCTCTGAAAGCCTCTCATGATAGAATTAAGATGCTACGCGATTTTCAAGATTAATTTTCTTTTACAATTGTAGCAAATCCTTAAGCATAGTTTAAAAGCTATGCTTTTTTTTTGAATATCATGGAGATCAACTCTCCGCGCTAAAAAATAATGGATGAATTTAAATAAATAAAAAGCATAAAAAAAGCCTTCAAACGGGGAGGATGAAGGCTTTTAACTAACCAATTATAAACCTGACACAAAGATACAATTTTTGTTATAATTCCAAAAATTATTCAAAATAAATATTGAATTTTTAACAGATCAACCCTTTCATTAACTAACAAATAACAAAAAGCTACGAGATAAGACATTAGAAAAGGAATGAGTTATTAATGAATATCTATAAAATTTCCAGGGATAAGAAACAAAAAAAACCTTTGCTGATTCAGCAAAGGCTAGATTATATTTGGATAGTTTGGTTTTTAAATATACAATTTATTACGAAACTCCCAAAATAGAACGAAAAATAGATTGAAAATCAAAAGAGTCGTAATTAAAAACAAGAAAACTATAGTGCTACTAAGCTGATTTCGGGAAAGGCGTAAAACAAAAAAGTCTTCAAACGGAGAGAATGAAGACTTTTTAACTAACCAATTATAAACCTGTTTCAAAGATACAAACTTTATGATAATTTCAAAAAATATTAAATGAAATTATCAAGTTTATAGCCATGTAAAGCAAATGTTACATTTTTACAAATCCAATTAATAGTGCATCAATGAAATAAAAGGCGAGAAAATCTCTTTCACTTTCCGAAAGAGATCTTCTCGCCTTTTCTACAAAACGTATAAATTATGATTGATTATTGAATACGTCCTGTTCTTCTATCTTTATCCCTACCGATTACATAACCAGTTCCCGCGCCTATTAAACCACCAATTACCGCTCCTCTGGCGTCTTTCTTATCGATCAGGATTCCGGTAACTGCACCTGCACCAGCACCAATGGCGGCTCCTTTGGCAGCATGACTCCATCCTTTTTTTCTGGTAGCTTGTGGCTGAGAGTATGTATAAGTTTCTGACACCCCTTTAACGTAGGTACGTCTTCTTGGAGCAGAATTAGACGCATAGATAACTCTTTCCCTTATTGGTTGAGCCTGTTGCAGAGCTAATATACGTTCTCTTTCTTCGGCTATTTCGGTTTCCTTAGCTTCTGCGCGTTGAAAACTATCAAGTTTTAAGCTATCGCGGATTTGTCTGAAAGCCTCTTGTCTTAATTGCGAACTCGTTTTCGAGTTGTTATTGCAAGCTGCGAATGTCGCGGCTATCGCAATAATCATTACGATTCTTTTCATACTAAAAAATTATTATTGTGCGTGTGTATTATTTTTAACGCTCATATATAAGGCTTATTATACATTCTTAAATATGTCGCGTATAAAAAACACATTCAAAAACTGATCCAAACTTTTAAGATTACCTATAAAATGTCGAACAGATCTTAGAACCAGATACCCTCGGTCTAGCCATCATTTTGTGATCAGAAAAGGCCACAAGGACTGATGTCTTTATCAATTCGCTTTCTAACAAGACTCCAATTTATCCCTCTCCAAACCAAAAAAACCGCGGTTACTTTCCATTTATGCTAAGTAATTCTTACCTTTGTGATAACGGAATACAAAACACTATTCTTTTGGCTGCTAATCAAATTTGATTAAAAATTCACCACGTCGCTAATCCGTTGCCTCTCGGGAATTATTTCTAAACCAGCTCATCTTCTGTGCAAACGGGAAATATCTGAACTGAGGAAATCAGTGGAAGGAGAATAAATAAAAATTAATATCATGGCGAAATCTCAGGCGACTTTCATGAAGAAGCAACTCGAAAAAAACAGGCAAAAAAAGAAAGAGGATAAAGAACAACGCAAGTTAGATCGTCAACAGAATTCAACAGGTGGTGATTTGGAAAACATGATGGCTTATGTTAATGAATTCGGGGAAATAACCTCAACTCCTCCAGAAAAGAAATAAGTTATTAAAGCTTTATTAGAAGACCGCTACATATTGTGACGGTCTTTTTTTATGCCCTCTTTAAGCCCATAAATCTGCTGCTCCAATCAAAGTAGCATCGGGCCCCAAAATAGCTTGTCTAATCGGGATGTTGATATTTTTTTCAGCAAGACGATCTTTAACATGAGGAATAAACAGTTCCCATGCATGGTTTTTGCCGCCTATAACAATCAGTTGCGGCTTGTACAAAGTAATTTGTTGGATTAAGAACTTAACAAAGTTTTCTCCATATTCATTAAAAACCAGTTGGCCTATTCCGTCATCTTGGGTTGCCAAATTAGCTAAATCACGGATATTGTCGATTTTCTTACCTGTAAATTCTTCATAACGCCTTGTAATCCATCCCACGCCTAAATAATCTTCAGCAATAGAGTCTTTAAATGGAACGTTCCAAAGCTTCAAATCTTCGGATTGACCGTCATGATACCTTGCTGTACCGAATCCGATATTTAGTGTATAGCCAAGTATACTTGAAAAACCTCCTTGTGCGCAACCTGAATAGACCTCACCCTGCAACAAACATGCGCTATTATTTTTCATCAGAATATTTTTCGGAGAAATTCTCAATTCAGCAGCCAGTAGTTCTTTGACATTTAGACCGTACAGTGCTTCGAATTTATTCTGGTTTTTCATTAACGAAATGCCCTTTTCGTAATCGCAAGGACCCGTCATACCGATACCAATTTTAACAACAGAAATATTATTCAAATCTGCACATTTCTTAATGGCAGCCGCCCAGCCGCTAATGATTTTTTCGGGAGAAGCGTGTGTATCCACATACTCGAATACGCAACTTTCGGGTATTACAAAATTCGTTTCCAGGTCAACCAATCCGACGTTAATACCAGGCGCTAATATTTCAGCTGCTAAAACATTACTATTCATATTAAAGGTTTATAAACATTGCATTTCACTCAGAATAACAAAATAGACTTATTCTGGCAATAATGAAGCACATACAAAATCTTTCATTTCGAATGATCTTATAATCCCCTCAATCGTATAAATTAAGCTTCGCTTAATACGAAGAACAAGAGAAAAGGATTCAAAAAAAACTTTGGGTCAAGCGGAAAAAAAAGAGAGTTTATTTCCAGCGTTATATTAACTTGCTATACATGAAACGCAATCATCAGGGGAAAATAGGATACTAATCCCTGAGGTCTGATAACCTGATCGAGATCCTAGACATTTGAAGTCTGTTTATTCAACTAATTGTAAATTATAGGCTTTTTCGACCAACATCGTTAAACTGTCGAGATCAAAAGGTTTAGGCAAGGCCAAATCAGCACCTGCTCGTTTAGCTAGACTCTCAAAATCGTTGTTTGCAGTCAAGTAAATCACAGGAATTCGAAAAAATTCAGGGTGTCTTTTAATCTCTTGGGTAGCTTCAATCCCTCCCACGCCCGGAATCCAGTTGTCCATGATTATTACCGAAGGATTTGCATTCTCAACCTTATTAATAATATCATCCACATTATAGCTTTTGATCACATCCCAACCGGAATCTGTTAAGGCGTACTCAAGTATATCTAAGATATCTAAGTCATCATCACACACAAGAATTCGCTTCATTAGAGTTTTGTAAGAGCCATTGATATTAATACCGTTAATTTCTATTTTTTGTTTTCATAACATGCAAAAACCATACCTCAATTTCTATAGAACTCTAAAAAACAAATATTTATGGGCAAAAAAAATATTTTTTTTCGGCAACATTCTTAAAAGAGTTTCCGTAGAAAAAACCCATACGGAGGTTTACGATGAACATAAAAGATATTAGAGAAACAAACCACTATGTTGTGTTTAGGATTGGTGCTGATACAGACATAAAAAATGGAAGAATTAAGATGGTTGAAAAAGCGCTTAAATCGCTGGAAGAAAAAGAGGATTATATTGCCTGTCTGGCCCTTTTAGATGCTTTGCATTGCCAACAACCAGAAATCCAACAAGCTATTGCTTAATAGTTAAAGAAGCGACAAAATACCGCTTCTTTAAGAAAACAAGTTGCGACTCCGATTTATTAACTCGGGTCACCTTAATTTTTATTGCTAGTATCCGAAGTACTAACAAAGAACTAGTTACTGATTATTAGTAGGCTCTATATCATTGTCTACTTCCAGCTTTTCTTTTACTTCTTCAGTTTGTATACGAAGTTCGGGGACATTCATTGGGCTCTCAGGTGGCAGTTCGTCACCTAGCAAGACTCCCCAATGTTTAAATATGGTAGATCTGTCGAAAGTTACTTTTACTATAGCAATCAATGGCAATGATAAGAACATGCCTGAAATCCCCCCAATGCTACCTCCAATAAACACGCCTAATATCGCTGCTAGGGCATTTATTTTAACTTTTGAACCCACTATACGAGGCATCAGAATATTATTGTCGAGAAACTGAACAAAGGCAATAGTTCCCAGTACAGCAAGAATTGGCCAAAGTTCATCGGATGATGTGAGTGTGAGCAGTACCCCAATCACATTGCCTATCAAAGCGCCTACATAAGGTATAAGATTAAGAAAGGCAAAAATTACCGCAATTAACAAGGCATGCTTAATACCAATAAGCAACAAAATTCCACCTAATAATACAGTAATGTATGTTATTTGGATTAACAGGCCCAATAAATAGCTTTTAATAATCACTTTGGTTTCGAGCATCGCCTCACGAACTTTTGCATGATTCTCTTCCGGAAACCACAAAAAGACAAAACGCACTAATAGATTTTTATAGAATAGGATCAGATAAATATAAATTGGAAGCAGGCCCACAAAAATAAGAGTAGATGTTACTGATCCTGCCGCACCTGTAAGCAGATTACCTCCAAAATTCAACAGCTTATTGGCCTGCTCGTCTAATAATTTAACTTGTTCCTGCGTTGAAAAATCACTTATTTCATTAATCCATCGGCTTATTGAATTAAGATGTTTCCATACATTTTTCTTTATTTCGGGAAAATCTGCAATCAGGGAAGACACCTGCGAAGAAAAAAACCACACGACTCCGGCCACAGCAATTGCTATTAGAAGTATTGAAAGGAAAATTGAAAGTGCATTCGGAATTTTCCTTCGTTTAAAAAAGTTATACACCGGCAGTAACATAATACTTATGAAAAAAGCCATAAGCACGGGCATAATGATCTCTCTTCCGATTACAATCAGATAACCAAGTAGTACAATTCCCAATAGTTCGATGGACCGACGAACGGTTACGGGCATTTCTCTCATATGAATAATTTTGTAAACACGATTAGGGCTTCTTATCTGTTGATTATAAAAGGTAATGCGCCGGAAAAAGTTTTCAGGATAGTTTTAAAAGAAAACACTCCAAGCTGTACCAGGGCCAAAGCTTGGAGTGAAAATTTTGTCTCATTAAAACTGTAAAATTAAGCTCTTATTTGCCCATTTCCTTTTACAACCCATTTAT
>CBFGOI010000050.1:0-31310 GCA_965650335.1 uncultured Pedobacter sp.
CTACCGACGTACGAATAATTGGTAAACCCATGGTGATATTCACCCCTTTTACGCTATCCATTTGTTGTTTATCGGCATTCCATTTAAAACCTGTCAGCTTAAATGGAATATGTCCCTGATCGTGATACATTGCCACTACACCACCAAAGTAACCCGTGGCGGCCTTTGAAAACATCGTATCGGCGGGTACCGGACCCTCAACATCGTAACCGCGGCGTTTTGCCTCTTCAACAGCCGGAAGAATTTCTTCATCATCCTCTGTGCCGAAAAGGCCTGAATCGCCCGCATGAGGATTTAAACCGGCAATTCCGATTTTCAGATTGGTTTCTCCTAAGCTGATCAAGCCGTTGTGTAGCAATTCTACTACTTCAACTATGCGATCTTTTTTAACCAGGTCACAAGCTTGACGAAGTGATACATGCGTGGAAACATGAATCACTTTCATATTATCCTCCACAAGTAACATCGCGTATTTCGTTGTACCGGTATAATGGGCGTAGATCTCTGTATGACCTGCAAAATTATACCCGGCTTCATTGATTGATTTTTTATTAATCGGACCGGTCACCGTTCCATCAAGCTCGCCTTCGAGAGCGAGTTCAATTACCCTTTTCACAGCCTCAAAAGAAGCTTTACCCGCCATTGCCGAGATCTCGCCAAATTTCAGCTGATCCAGATCTACATTCTGTAAATCAAACACATCAATAGTTCCTAACTGAAACTTTGCATCTTTAACTTCCTTAACGGGATTAATAACTGCTTTAAGATTTAAGCGATCAACAATAGCGTTAAATACACCTGCATCTCCCACCAAAATTGGATTACAGATATCATAAATTTTATCCTGCAATAATGCTTTTACTGCGATTTCGGGCCCGATACTTGCCGGGTCGCCCATAGTAATTCCTAAAATAGGTTTATCCTGCATGTGTTAACGACAGATTTATTTGAATTCCTTCTTTTTTTATTAACTCCCTGAATGACTGTATTAGCTGCAACTCTTCTTCAGCTGACATAAGCTGAAGCGGTTTTATAACATTTGGTTTACATAAACCATATTCGCTCATCAATACCTTTAAGGCCCATAACGATTCTCCCAAGGTCCTTCCACCCTGATAAAGATCTCCAAGCAGGTCTGATTGCCTTTGCGCCTCGTATGCCTTTTTATGATCGCCATTAAGCACCGCCTGGGTCATATCGTAATACAATCCAGGGTGTAAGTTTCCTGTACTTGGAATTAATCCATCACTTCCATTAATTAAAGAATAAGCTGATTTTGCCGCCCATCCAAGGAAGTGACTAAAATCTTTTCTACCAGACCATAATTTAAGTGAAGCATCCAGTCTTTCCTCAGATCGCTCCGAATCTTTGGTTCCCACGATATTCTCGTGATGACTCAATTCATCTATAACGCTTAAAGGAATAGACATATTTGTTGTAGCAGGAATATTATAAACGATCAAAGGCCCATTTACTTGTTCCGCCAATTGTTCGAAATACTTCATCATAGAATATTCCGAAAGCTTATAATAAGTAGGGAGTGTAGAGGCCACAGCATCCACGCCCTGATCAAAGCAAAGTTTGGCAAAGTCGACAGAGTCTTCGAAACAATTGGATGAGACACTTACATACAGTATTGTTCCAGGCTTTTTATTTTTTACTGCGGCCTTAAGGTAATCCAGTTTAACTGAATTCGATAATGAAGCCGATTCGCCGGTAGTGCCCAGAATAAATGGCGTCGCGTCATTTCTATATAGATGCGAAAATATCTTCTCTACGGCCTCGTGATCTAATTTGAAGTCGGCGGTAACTGGTGTTACTACCGGCACTATCGTTCCCTGATATTTTTTTTGAACTTTCATGTTAATAGGCTGCGGTATAAATTGCGATAGCGTCTTCTAATGTGATAAGCCGCGGGTTATTTTTAAGTAAACGTGTTATTTTCATAGCGTCATTTGCCATTGCAGGAATTGCATCTTCAGGAATATTTAATTCCGAAAGCCGTGCAGGAATTCCGCAATCTTCCATCAATTCTCTAATCTTTTCTACTCCTTTAAATGCTGTATCGATTGATTTAGCCTCCGGAGAACATCCTAATGCAAGTGCCACATCTGCATACCGTTGCGGAGCAGCAGGAATATTAAACTCCATTACATAAGGTAAAAGCAGTGCATTAGACAAGCCGTGTGCAAGATGAAACATACTTCCGAGCGGATACGATAAAGCATGTACACCAGCAGTATTTACCGGCCCTAAACAAAAGCCACCAAGCAGACTTCCCATTGCAACCTGCGTACGGGCTTCTTCGTCATTTCCTTGCCTTACCGCTTTTACGATATTGGCAGCAATCAAACGAATTCCTTCGAAGGCGTAGATATCAATAAAGGGTTGAGCAAACTTGTTTGTATAAGCTTCAAGACAATGAGTTAGCGCATCTAAACCGGTTGCCGCTGTTATAGCAGGAGGAACACTAATGGTGAGTAAAGGATCTACATAAACTGAATCGGGCACCAGAAAGGGACTGATTATTCCTTTTTTCTGATTATCCAGATTATCTACTAATATAGCATTCGGTGAAGCTTCACTTCCTGTTCCGGAAGTTGCCGGCACGCAAATAAGTTTCTTTTTTCGCCCCTTAAGCAGGCCTATTCCGACTATCTCTTCTAAACTTTGCTCGTTGCCTAACTGTGCGGCTAAAAGTTTGGCGATGTCGAGCACACTGCCGCCCCCGATTCCTAGAACAACATCTGCTTCAAATGGACTAACTTTTTCAATCAGGCTTTTAAAATCATCAAAAGAAGGCTCCTGTGTAATACTTGTATCTACAAGCACCGATATCCCAGCTGATTCAAACTTATTAATAAGCGCATTTAGGCAGGCAAGAAGGGGTTCGATTGTAATAATCAATACCCTGGCTTCAGGCAAAGCTAAAACTTCTTCAGCTAAAGAATCGAGTGAACCTTTACCGAAAACCAGCTTTCCCGGAAAATATATTTTTAATTCCTGGTTCATATTAATCCTGAGTTATCTCTCCTTCTACAGGTGCCTTGTAGCCCTTCATTTTAGGCCAGGCACCATTTTTTATTTTCTTCATTTTTACTTTAGAGGGATCTATTACGACATGTTTAATGCGCTCTCTTCTCCATGTATAAACTGCGTGCAGCAATCCATCTTTAGTTTGAATAATCGATGGATATGAATATTGACTTATCGGCGAATCTTCGAGAATCGCTGCTGCATACCATTTCTTTCCATTTTTAGAAATAGATAGATTGAGCGGTGTGCGCGGACCTTTCGCTAAATCGC
Organism: uncultured Pedobacter sp.; assembly: GCA_965650335.1. Lineage (GTDB taxonomy): Bacteria > Bacteroidota > Bacteroidia > Sphingobacteriales > Sphingobacteriaceae > Paradesertivirga. The sequence goes on from CBFGOI010000050.1 coordinate 3,307, forward strand.
CCGGAGGCAAAACGTGATTATAAACCAAGGCAAAACGACCATTCTTAAGTGTTACCGCATCTGTACCGGAATTATTATTAGGCAAACTTGTCTTAGAAAGTGGCTCCCACGTTTCGCCATTATCGTATGACCATGACTGCAAGACTGCACGGTTACGACTACGGGCAAGTAGTTGAAGTTTCCCGTTTCCGTGATCCAAGATGCTCGGTTGTATAGCATCGATTGCTGAGTCTGCTTTTAACGGTCCGATTTTACGCCAGGTTTTGCCAAAATCAGGTGTAACCTCAAAATGAATTTGCCAGCTGTTAGCTCCCTTATTGCCTTCCGTACTGCTTGGACAGAACAAGTTTCCATTGCTTAGTAAAACAGGTTTATTTTTTACCGGACCGATATATCCATCTGGTAAGGCACGTGCTTCTGACCATGTCAGGCCATTATCTTTCGAGGTTCTTAACCAGCCATGCCATGTACCCGGACTAGCCCCGATCTTGTAAAATAGCATCAACTCTCCATTTGGAATTTGGTACAAAACCGGATTCCATGTTGGATATCTTTTATCCGGCATTATTCCGTTAGCGACATTTTGCGGGGCTGTCCATTTTCCGTTTTCAAGGCGACTAACGTAAATGCATACATCAGGATTACGTTCTTTGGTTCCACCGAAAAACGCTGTAACCAGTCCTTTTGGAGTTTCTACAATGGTTGCAGAGTGAGACTGGGGAAATGGGGCAGTTTCGTATACAAATTCATCAACCAAAATCCCTTTTTTCCAGGGTTTGGTTTGGGCGAATGAATATCCTGCTGATATAATCAGGAAGGCAAATATCTTGATCGTTTTATTATTTATCATTTTCTTTCATTTAACACCGACAGGGTAATGCTGACAGGGTTTAGAACCCTGTCAGCATTTGTCATCGACACTTAATCTTTCTTTTTTGCCGCTGCATCAGCAGCCTTTTTCATCTTGATTGCATTTGTATAATCCTTATACATCTGCTTCCAGCTACGTCCATTCGAATTCAAATACTGCTCATTCTTCGTTTTATAGATTTCAAAAATTGCTGAGATCTGGTTCATATTCTTATAATCTACCGCCTGCTCACGAGCTTGCTTCAAATTCTTTAAAATTTCAGCCTCCTCTACAGCGGTCAGATTTGGAACAATGGATTTATATCCATTCAACGTAAAAGCCACTTTTCCAACTGTATACTTATCAAGAATTGTCTCTACCTGCGTTTCTGTCAAGTCCTTTCTTAAACCGCTCATTAAATTTTCATGGACGGTTTTAGGCATCGCCGAATTGGCAATAATCTGCCTCTCTAATTCCGAAAGCTTAATTCCAGTTACCGGATTAATTCCGGCAGGTACCGTAGAAAATGGGTGCTCGTTGTGCCAGTCGCGGATGGTTTTTAAATGCGCGACTATAACATCTTTCACACGATTAGCCTTATCTGCATCATTCAAGTTAAGCGATGCAACCCATTCTGCAGCTTTCTTTTCCTGATCAGCGTCTGATTTTGCTTTATTATCGGCTGTCATAACTTCTTTCCTGGCATCAGGTTTAACCTGACTGTAAGAAGAAAATGAAAGCACCGTGGCGCTAAACAGAGCAGCGCTAAAAATTTGCGTTTTAATTTTTTTCATACTATATCTTTAAATGCTTGAACTAACTATGTAATTGCCCGATCCCAGTTCGAATACTGCCCGGTTACCTTCCATTTTTATAAATTTCACACCACTCGAACCAGAGGCACTTGCACTTCCCTCTCTGACTTTATTAGCAGAACTTGCAGGTACATAAATCATCGCTCTTGTGTTGGCAGGCACAGTGATATTCCAGTTAAATGACTTTCCGCTTTTCTTCCAATCACTTTTAATTATCCCGTAAGGGGATTTGTAACTACCTTTCGCATAATTCAAGCCGTCGATCAACTCGGGCTTCATAATAATTTTCTTAAAGCCGGGGTTCTCATAATCTGATTTTATCCCTAGCAGATTTTCATAATACCAGATCATTAAATCACCCAGCAACATCACGTGATTTTGAGAATTCATTTTAGGATCTGCCGTGTTTCCATTCCAAAGCTCCCAAATTGCAGTAGCGCCGTTTTCAATCATATATCCCCATGAAGGATAGGTTTTTTGAGAAGCAATTTTATACGCCAAATCTGATCTCTCCATATTGCTAAGTGTGCGCATAAGCCACTGGGTTCCGATTAGTCCGGTGCTTAAGTGACCTTTGTTCTGATCTTCAATAATCGAAACTATTTGCTGCTGAACTTTCTTAATATTTCCCGGCTCCACTAAACCAAAGTGTACTGCTAACAGGTTATCCGTTAAGGCATTTTCTCCATAAAAGCCTTTTTGGTTGTAGAACTTTTTGTTAAATGCAACCTTCGCGTCTGAAGCAAGCCCTGAAAACAAGGCGGTATCACCGCTATTTCCTGTAAGCTTCGCAAAGCGACTCATCATGTTCAAATAATGGTAATAATATGCTGTTGCGATTAAAGTACTTGGATGTTTCTGGTCAGCATTTACGCCCCGGCCCGCTTCGATAGTAACAGGTGGAACGCACCAATCCCCATAGCTATCCTTCGTCATAATACCATCGCCGCTTAGATACCGCGATTGCATATAAAGCAGCCATTTTTTCATAGCTGGATAATTAGTTTGCAGTGCAGAAACATCTCCTGTTTGACGATAAAGCATGTCCGAAACCATTAGCAGTGTTCCCGGCCAGGTCATGTTATCACTGTAATAGCGCCAAAAGGCAGGTGCAACATCCGGAATGGCGCCATCTGCTTTTTGCGAATACCTGATATCCTCAAGCCATTTTGCGTATAAAGCTGTGTTATCAAACAAAAAGCTTTCGCCATACGCTCCGGTAGACCTGTCGCCTAACCAGGGCTGACGCTCATTCCGCTGAGGACAATCAACCGGCATTCCTTTATAATTGGAGGCTATTCCCCACCACGAGTTTTTATGGATCTGATTTAATAATGCGTTAGACGATTCAAATGAACCATTCGTTTGCATCGCATCATAAACAAAACGGGCTGTAAAATTATTTTTTTCCGGTGTACCGGGATAACCGTTTACCTCGACATAGCGAAAACCGTGATAAACAAATCGAGGCTCCCACTCCTCAATGCCATCTCCTTTAAGAATATACGTATCGGTGGTTTTTGCGTCACGCAAATTGGCTATAAACAAATCGCCGTTCCCCTGTAAAGACTCAGCAAATTTTAGCGTCAGTTTGCGACCTTTTTCACCCTTCACGCGGAGTTTCACCCAACCAGACATGTTCTGACCAAAGTCGATAATGTAATTTCCATTACTTCGTTTGGTGATCGAAACGGGTTTAATATCCTGCATAACCTTCATAAACTGGTTCATCTGGGCTTCGTAAGCTCCACCCGGCTCCTGCACATATTCAGAAGTCAACCATTTTTGCTCGTGAAAACCGGGCTGATTCCATCCGGTCATTTCCTTGCGGGCATCATATTCTTCACCATCATACTCGTTATTTGCGAGTATCGGCCCTTCGGCAGTTCCTTTCCAGCTATTATCCGTTTTAATGGTTTGCTTCGTTCCGTCGGAATAAGTGATATTTAGCTGCATCAACAGTTTCGGAAAACCGAACGTCTTTTGTTTGTAGGCCTTGGTCTGGCGCATTTCAAAAAAGCGACCGTTGCCCAGTACTACGCCGATGGCGTGTTTTCCTACTTTTAAATTTTCGGTAACATCGAAAGTATTGTACTTAATATTTTGAGTGTAATCTGTAGGAGCCGGCGCTAAAACCTGGTCACCGATTTTCTTTCCATCAATGTAGAGTTCATATAAGCCAAGCCCCATGATGGATGCTGTTGCCGATTTAACCTGTTTTGCGGTCGAAAAGTCTTTTCTGAAGTATCTGGCAGACAATTTCGGCAGATCCTGATTATCCCATGGAAAATAACGGTCAAAACCAATCCAGCGACCTTCCCAATCTTTGTATTGGTGTAAGCCAAGGCTCCATGTGGCAACACTACTCCATTCAGCTTCACCTTTGTTGGTCCAAACTTTAACCTTCCAAAATGCTTTGTCGCCTTTGTTTAAGGCTTTTCCCGCGTATTTAATAAAAGTGGATTGATTTGAATTTACTTTACCTGAATTCCATAAATCGCCTTCATTGGCTGAAAGCTTTTCTGGAGTTGAAGTCACAATTATTTGATAAGCAGTTTGCTCGATTCCACGTTGGTTACCGGTTATTTCCCAGCTTAACCTGGGTTGCGTAATATCGATTCCAACCGGATTGGTTAATAATTCTGTTCTAAGATTCTGTACGTCGATTCCACCCTCGTATTTATTAAACGAGAATAAAATCATGACTAAACACAGAACTAATAATCCTTTTAATATATTCATCTCACTTTCCTGAAAAATCAAAATATAATGTCAAATCCAAGGCCCTCGCCGGATCTTTCTCGTAATCGTAAAAAACATTTTTACCCGCCATCGGGCCACTTCTGTCTGCCCGCTGCGTTTTTGTACCTATCCCCGGAATCCCCTGCATAAATGAAATATCACCAGAAGGGAATATCGGTTCGTAATTGTGCCACTGGTCTGTTTTCCATGCTGGAGTAAACAGACGTAAAAACACGTCCTCATTTTCTGTAACTACTGTGAATGGCTGTTCGGCAGTGATAAATTTGCTCCAGTACATGTTCGAATGATATCCTTTGAATTCTGGATACACCCATTGCTCACCGGTCTCAGTCGCGTTGTAATCTTTATTCCAAACACCGAACTGATTGCCTTTCAAACGATTTCGCCAAACCCGGTAAGGGCCATTTCCCATATATTGAACTCCCTTTATTTTGCTTTCGGGAAAAGAGAAATTGATTCCGATGAAGTTGGTAAGATATTCTGCAGGAAAATATTTTACATTCAGTTTAACCCAGCCTGACGGATAGATGGTCCATTGCAGCGTGTTATAGGCAGCTTTTCGATCGAATGTAGATTCGACAATAAGGTTCTTTCCATCAAACCTGTGTTTGATATTTTGGAAATTGGTTGTCCCCTCCTGAACAATCGGGCCATTTGTAAAAGGAATTGATCCTTTCGCATTTTTAACATTTCTTAATATTCCACTTTTTTTGCTGAAGCTGAGGTTTATTCCATTTGCCGACACGTTATAAAGGGTATCGGCTTCTGATAAAGTTACAGTTCCAGTTCCTTCAGTACTTACTATCCTGCTTGCTGCCGTTTTGGGAAGTGTGATCGGAAAGCTCCAGGTAAATAACTCGCGGTTATGCGGATCAGTAGCACTGATGTATAAAACATCAAAATTTCTCCAATCGGCCGGTAAAGAAACGTTCAATATTCCTTTTTCGAATGGTTTGATAGTTGGAGATGAAGATGTTCCGGCTTTATTGGTTTTGTCCTTTAAATTAACAAGCTTCCAGCTGAATTTACACTGGTTCAGGTTAGTATAATAGTATCTGTTCTCGATGTTAAACGCACCATTAAAGTTGGATGTCATTTCACGAGGTTCAAAGTAAACCGGGCTCCAAACTTCTTTTATGGTGTAAAAACTTCCCTCTTTTTCATGATACGGACCAACAATTCCATCCGCTCCGCGATTTTTATCAGTATCAATAAATCCGTTTTTGTCTGTACGTACCACTCCCTGATCAGCAAAATCCCAAAGAAAACCACCTGCAGAAAGCGGATTTAACAGCATATCGTTCCAGTAATCGTCTAAGCTGGCGCCATGCCCCCCATCGTACATTCCATGTAAAAATTCAGTCGGCATTACAATGCTGTGGCCATGACGATAGTTGCCTATGCCATAATTATATTCGCGATAATGTTGTGTGTCGAAACCATTGAAATTTTCCCAAGGGTGAACTAAGGGTCTTTTTTGAATATCTTCTTTCGCGAATAATGCATCCAGCTCGCGGTTGTGCCCGCCCTCATTCCCATTCGCCCAAAAAACGATGGATGGATGATTCACATCATGCGAAAGCATCTCTTTTGCAAGCTTTGTACCTGTTGGTGTATCGTAATGCCCATGCCAGCCCGCCAGCTCATCCATTACAAAAAGTCCTAAAGAATCACACGCATCCAAAAAATGTCCGTCTGGCGGATAATGAGACATGCGCACTGCATTCATGTTCATATCCTTCATCAAGTTCACATCATCGATGCTCACTTTTTTACTTGTTGTTCTGCCCGAGCTTGGATAGAATGAATGACGGTTAACTCCTTTAAATTTAATTTTAACGCCATTTACGTATACGCCATCCCGTTCCTTAACTTCTACGGTTCGGAAACCAAATTTTTGCTCAATAGAATGGATTGCCTTTCCTTTTTGATAAAGAGTAAAAACTGCTCTGTATAAATTCGGAAATTCTGGCGACCACAATTTTGCAGAATTGAACTTGCCCGAGACAAGAACATTAGAAGAATTGTTTAAAGTCTGTCTAAGTTTTTTCCCGAATTTCTTTCCATCGGCACCGTACAGCTGAACCGAAACTTTATCAGCATTTGCAGAATGAAAAACTTGCGCTGTAAATTGTCCGTTAGCTTTTGCATCAATTGCCACGCGTTCAATATGAGTTTCTGGCAATGATTCCAGGTAAACCGGTCTGAATATCCCTCCGAAGATCCAGAAATCCGCCTTGCGCTCGGCTTCATTAACAGATTGATTTGCTGAATGCTTTGCAACTGTTGCTTCCAGTAAATTTGAAGCGCCATAATTTAGCAAATCGCTGATGTCGTATTTAAAAGCATAAAATGCCCCCTGATGAATTTCCCCGGCAGGTTTGCCATTAATCTTCACTTCGGTATCGGTCATCGAACCTTCGAAAACGATGTTTATTTTTTTTCCTTTCCAGGATGAAGGAACGTTGAAGGAATATTTATAAAATCCAGTCTCTTTTCCGCGAACACTATCTTTTGCAAAGCCGTAATCGTATTTTCCAAAACCTTGCAACTCCCAATTCGACGGAACGGCAATTTTAGACCATTTGCCAGAATTCATTCCGGCAGAAACCATAAAATCCCATTGAACAGTATTATCCTTACCAGTACCAGACAGGTATAGCTTTTCTGTTCCCTGAGCCATGGTGAAGGCAAAAGGTAAAAGGCAGAAGGTAACAGTTACTATATGTCGTAAAAATATGTTCATTAATTAACCTTCTTGAATTGACCTATTAATGGATTATTGGTTCTGAATGGCAGAGCAGGTAATCCATCATTGTTATAAAAATTTGCTTTGCCACTTTCTTCCCAGCTAAAGCGTACGTTCTTAGGCTTGGCAACCGCTGGCGAAGAAATAAACAGCTTATTTCCTTTTATTTCGGCCTTGGCAGGAACAAACTTTCCGTCGTTTCCGGCAATCTCAAACTGACTTAATTCCTTTCCGTCTTTACTACATAAACCCTTGCCTGCGTATTTAAAGTTCAGTTCGATCTTATGCTTTTTTCTCCGCATACTTTTGTAAATGGGCCCGGAAGGAGTTACGTTCAGGTGATAATCAATAGCCAGAGGCCATTGCGCAAGACGTCTGCCTATCTCCCACTTAAAGCCGGGATGCAAGTCATCCGGAGTAACGATAAGATCTGTTGTAGCAATCATTCCTGTATGAGGAATTTTCATTGCCAGTTGCTGCGCTTCCCAAAATTTTGGCAGCGTTTCTTTTGTTAATGGATATTTCTCAGTACTCTTTGAATAGTAGAACGGAGCAATCTGAACGTAGTAAAAGGGAAGAGTTTTATCGCTCCACAATTTGCGCCAACTACTTATCAAAGCTTCCATTTTGTAGGTATACTCTATAGTCTCATTTTGGAAACAGTTAGTTTCGCCCTGGTACCATAAAAAGCCTTTTACGGCAAAAGGAGCCAAAGGGACAATCATCGGTTCATAAAATTTACCGGGATCGCCACCGATCTTTTTGTCTTTAAAAAATTCGGAGGTAAATCCATTTGCCGGAATCCACGGTTCTATGGCGCTGCCAGGAATGGCTGAAGAGATCATCCCGATAGGAACATTCAATTTTTCATTCAATTCTTTAGCAAAGAAATAACCTGCGGCAGAAAACGAGCGTAAGGCCGAGTCGCGGGCAATGCTCCAGCCGGTATGGGTGGGATTGGGCTTTACCAGTTCCTTACGGTTCACCAGGAAAATCCGTATTTCGGGATTACTGGCATATTCCAGTTCATCAACAGGAGAATGAACGCCGGCAGGGTTTTGAACACTGTCAGCATTGACAATCTTGCTGTTTTTGCGCATGGTATATTCCATGTTCGATTGGCCGGAACAAAGCCAAACTTCCCCAACCAGAATGTTGTCTAATTGAATAATATTTGTGCCTTTAATGACCAATGAAGCTGGTTTATTGGATGCTTTTAAAGGATTTAAAAACACGATCCATTTTCCGTTCACATCAGCTGTGGTTTTTTTCTCCTGCCCTTCAAACTGAACTGTTATATTCTCCCCGGCAGCAGCCGTCCCCCAGATTGGCAGAGGCTTCTCGCGTTGCAAAACCATTCCATGTGCTAAAATTCGGGGCAGAACAATCTCAGCCTTCGTATTTAAAGCCAAAAGGAATAAAATAATACAAGCAGTTAAATTCCTCATATTAATATGCCGCGGTTTTGAATGATTTTATATAAAATATAGCTTCTGGAACCGGTGTACCGGGATTTTCCAAATCATACATTTGATCTGTAGGAGTGTCAGCATCCGGAAAGCGGCGAACATCACCGGTTCTGAACACAACTCTTTCGAATGCTGAAACCGGTGCAAACTGAAGTTTTGCGCCTTTGCTCTGGCCGTTTACAAATACATTATAAATTCGCCTGTTCCGATCAAGCTCTATCCGGATATCGTATTGTTTGCCAGCTTCGTATTTCATAATTCCGGAGTTGCGATAGCCTACTTTTGCCTGAAACTGACCCTGATCATCGAAAATTAATCTGGAAGCTGCACTTCCTTTTGCATCGGTAAATTCAATTTGCAGACTTCCTCTATCGCTTTGCGCAGGAATAATTGAGAATTCTATGGCAACTCTCTTGGATTCCGGAATTATACGTTCTGCTTTTGCATAATCGTATTTGTCTTTATCCCGTAAGGTGAGCGCATTAGTACCATCACCAGCCTTTTCTATCTTAACAGAGGCCCATAAGGGACTATAAATATTCCAAAATTTAAGGTCGGATAGTTTTTTAAACTGGTTAAAATCCTCATTTACATGAGAAGTAATTTTTGAAGTAACAGGTACAGGAATCCCTGCAACCCAAATATCCTCTTTATTCATGCTGTAAGTAACCCACATTTTATTATCAGGTGGAGTTCCGTTACCTTCTAAAATTCCACGGACATATTGAGGTCCGTAGGATTTATAATTTCCTCCATAGCGCATCGGAGAAATCTCACCATTCACTAACAATAAATCTTTATAATCTAATCCATTGTCGCTTGTCGAAACAGCTAAAGGCCATCTAAACTCAGAGGGATTATAAACCGTTGCATAACGGCCGTCAGAAGTCTTCTGTCCCCATATTTTGGCATTGCTGTTTACAAAACCAGGTGCACGCAATGGGTCGTATCTCCAAGATTTTCCACCATTCTCACTAATAGAAGTTAAGGCATGCTTCCACAATCCAACCACACGCCCGTCTGGCAAGTGATAATAGCTAAAGGCTTTTACTTCTTTTTTTAATGGAATAAGCGGATCATTTCTGTCGGCTTCTTCTACCATTTGCTGCATCATCAATGGACTGGCCAATATTTCGTTGCAGGCTTGAACAAATTTCTTGTCTTTGCTTTTGGTATAAAATGGATATTGAGATTTTTTCTGATCCCAGGTTGAATTATGACGAAGGAAATAAATCGGGCCGTATGAGCCATCTTTCTTGATTTCGCGAACAACCCGGCCAATTCCTTTTCCGTCGTTCGGATCATCTTTTCCATCCATCGCAATGCCATAATAGGCCAGGGCCAGCAGACGATCTTTCTTGGAAACATAAAAGCCTACACGCTGATGCATGGTTGCGTATAGATTTTTGGCTACGCCGGGATAACCCTCTTTTTTCCAGCCATCGGGAATTTTGTAGGGAGGAAAGAGTATGGCAGGTTTTGACCAGTTGTAGCCATCTTTTGAAGTATGCAGTAAAGTTTGACTTGGCGGAATGTGCTCACCAACCGGATCGCTTAAATATTCAAGAAAAAAAGTATTGTTCCAATAAGCGATCATCGGAGCGTGGTTGTATGTCCAGCTAAAACCATCTGCCAGTTCAGGGTGTTCGCGGTTTGCCCGAAAAACCTGGATGTTGTGCACACCAATTGCCGGACTTAATTGCCCGTGATGATAATCTACGTTAGAAAGAGTTGTTCCTGTATATCTAACTGTATCCTGCGCTTGAAGCTGTGTTAAGCCGAATGCAACAAGAAAAATTAAACTTATGTTATGTTTTAAATACATCATTACTTATTCACAATTGCTGTATCAATACCAGCAGTTCTTTGCAATCCTTTTAAAATTTTGGTATCAGCCATAAATATGGTTCCGTGTTTGTGCCCACTCGGAACGCTTGTTTCTTTAGAAGCATCAATAAACGTCCTGAAATCAGTAGTTTTTACACTTCCGTAGTTCTTATTCCTGTATGAATCAAAATAAATCAGATACTCGTTTCCTACCTTTGCTACCGCAGGGCCTTCAGTAAAACTTTCGGTGAAAGGTTCAGAAACATTGGTATAAGGCCCCAATGCCGTTTTTCCAAAAGCCACTTTAATGTTCCGCATTGGCCGGGTATTATCTTTTAAAACCAATACAAAGTCGTTTGCCTTTCTTTTCACAATTACCGCATCAATCACACTAAAATCAGGATCGATAAAAAGCTTAGTCGGACTGAACGATTTAAAATCCTTAGTAGTTGTATAATACATCCGGTGATTATTGTCCTCATCTTCCAGCTTTTTAGGAAAGCGGAAAGGAATTGTTGAGGCCCAGATAATGATAAACTGCTGGTTGTCCTCATCATAAAACAATTCGGGAGCCCAAACATTTACCGTTGTTGGCTCATGCTCCATCACCGGGATAAACTTTTGTTCGGACCAATGAATAAGATCTTTTGAGGATGCATAACCGAAGCCTTTATCACCCTTCCAGCTGCTTGTCCACACTAAATGAAAAGTTCCATCAGGACCTTTCACGATGGATGGATCACGCATTACCTTTTGGTTGCCGATTTCGGGCTTTAAAAAAACCTTATTGAGATCGTTCCATTTATAGCCGTCGTAGCTATATAAGAAACGCAAACCCTGATCTGCCGGCTCGTGAAAAGAAGAAAATAGGTACACTTCTTTTGAGCAGGAGGTCAAACTCATTATGAAAACGAATAACCACAAGTACCCTCTTGTAATGATGAATGATGAGTGATGAGTGATGGATGACTTCATTTCAGCTAGGATTTTTTTATAAATGTTGGTGGAGACACCAACATTGGCGAGTGCCTTGGTTGGTGTCCCCACCAACCACTCAACTACAACAACTAACAGTAAAAAATATCTTTTCATTTAAAATCCATTCTAAACGCCGACAGGGTTTTGAACCCTGCCAGCGTTTAATTCCTCTTAAACCGCGTCCAAAATCAACACCCAATCGTTTCCTTCTTTTTCTTCGCCCGGTGGATTAAATTCCTTGGTGCCTTTATTATCAAACTCGCCTATTTCCGATGTTTTTCCATCACGCGGATTGAACCATGCAGCTTTGACTTTATCACCCTCTATCTTACCTAAATTTACATTGATGTTTCTTCCAGTGTAAGTGTAGATGAAAGCATAGTTTTTACCTCTGGTTGCAAGCAATCTGTTGTGTCTTTCACCATTTTGTCCAGCAATTAATGATTGATCAGGAATCCTTTCCAGAAACGGACGAGAGAGCATCAAATTCTTTAAGTGAATCATCTGACTTGCACCAGGATTATTGATTGCCTGGGTCCACAACTCTTTGGCGCCATAGGCACTGCCTTTATCCCCGGCGCTGAGCATTTGCATCACCGAATTATTACCGTAGGTATAACCAAATGCACCAGAAAACACCGACCAGTAACCATAACGCCTAACATCTTTGTCGGTCCAGCGTATTTCCGTTGTATCATGCAATCCTTGAGGAATGCCTTCATATGACGGCTCACCGTCAACAGTTGGCTTAGCCGGATTTAAAGAGTAATCATAATCCATATACTTCCAGTTATCCTCGCCAAAATGACGTTTCTCATTAGCTGAAGTATCCTGATCATATCTTCTGTGCCCCGATTGAACCATGTTAAAATCTAACCAATCTTCATTATGAAACCACTCTGAAGAGGCCGTTCTTCCCCGCGGGTGAAAAGTCATTAAATGTGCAGTATCGATTTGTTTAATAGTGGTGCCGATAGTTTTCCAAACCGCAAGTGAATCGCTACCGGGTATATCACCACCATTTAACCAAATAATGTTTTTACGATCTTTATATCTGTTTGCCAAAAACTTCGAATAAGCTATTGCTTGCTGCTGATTTACATGTCCAGCTTTAACATTCGATCCCCAAACGGGAACCATCGCCATATAAATTCCTTTTTCCCCAGCTCTATTTACTATGTAATCAACATGATCCCAAAAATCATACTGAGCAGAATCTGCAGCAGAATTCCCTTGAGTGGTATCAGGTTTAGAAACATCCTGGTTTACTAAAGCAGAATCTCCATAAATATTTACCGAATGAGGCACATCATGCAATACCATTACCTGGATTACATTAAAACCTTTTTTAGCTCTGTCTTCAAGATAAGCATCCGCTTCTTCGCGTTTCAGTTTATTGAACAGCAACCAGCCGGTATCTCCCAGCCAGAAAAAAGGCTTGCCGTCTGCGGTAACAAGGAAGCGACCGTTTTCAGAAACCTTTAAAGCTTGCAAACCTGTAGAGGTACTTTCCTTTTGAGTGTTGCAAGCAATCAGAACGATAGCAAGAACTGATATAAAACCTAAAAATTTATTCATACTTGTTATATTTTTTTGATCCATAATACTTCAGGACCTGAAGAAGAACTCTTCACACTAATTAAATTTCCAGCTTTAACGGTTTCCTCTGTCTTCAACTGCGCTCCTGTTTTAGGATTAATATGATACACCCTAAATGTTCCTTTTGCAGAACTTAGATCCAGTTGAACGGCACTTGATGAACCGTTGTAAATAATAAAAGACTGTCCGCCGTTTGAAAGCACCAGTTGATTTTCCGACTTACCTGAAAGAGGCAACACTTTCATTGAGGCCGCATCTTTTAATAAACCTGCAGGTGCATCCGGAATATTTGGTAAAGATCCGCCGGCCATAAAAACCGCCCAGCCATTGCTGTCAAATCCGTCTCCGGCGTATGTAACTGCCTTTTCAGGAAATTTCTGACGATATTCTGCAACAGCTCTGTAAACCTGATCAAAAGAACTTGCCTTCGGTTTTAATAAGCGTGCATGCTGACGGGGAGCAAGATTTTGTCCGCCTTTAGGTTCGTATGTCGTTCCGTCTGCCTGATAGTGCCAGTATTTAATATCAATTACATCAACAATCGCCGCCCGGTCTTTATCCGCAAGAATTGCATCCTGAACATCCTTTGTGGTGCTTAAGCCGATGATGGCATTTTTACCAGTTTCTTTTTCCCATTCCTTAATGGTATCCAACCAGAATTGCACAAAATGCAAAGGTCCGGTAAACTCCGCTCCAATTAATTGGATGACACCATTATTAGCAGAGAAATTATCCAGGCATTTTTTAATGTAGGCTTTATGTAATTCTCTCCTTACGGGATGATTGATATCGTAAAATTGATCTGCCATAAAGATCCGCTTATCGCCGGCATATGGTACAGGTTCTGGGAAACCAGTATTATTAACGTTATTAGCTGGTCGCCATGGAAAATCCGCGTAATGCGCACCTGCTTCGATGATATTATGCTGGAAATAATTCTCGTGAATCAATACCAAACCTTTCTGATCCGCTAAATCAGCAAACGTTCTTAATCTGTTCCAATACCAGTTGTTGTATTTGGTAAGATCGTATTTGCTCAGGCCATCCCAGGCTAATCCTTCTCCGCCCCGGCCGAAAGGTTGCTCGTAAAACGGAGGCCAAACCTCTCCGTCCATTCTTCTTACCCGTTCGTGGTCATCCCGGCGGCGATCGTACCATAAACCGTAATTATGATCAAGAGCTACCACATTATCCAGCTTTAAGCTGTCGGTCATTAGTTCTAAATCGTCGGTTAACCCTCTGCCTGTTTTTCCAGGAACAAAACGGGTAACGTGAGGTTTAGCCGAAGGCAAACCGTATGGACGAGAACTTCCATTCCACCATTGCACATCGCGTCTTTTCCCGGTTACTAAAGTATTTCCTCTTACCAGCAAACCATTTTGAACGTGAAATTCTTCAGCTTTCGCGGGACTGATTAGTTTTTTAACACCTATCTGATCAATACTTTTAACACCTTTTCCGTTTGTAGAAATCAGATTGCGGGATCCAGCATCGTCAATCAAATCTGACAATAAAGGAGCCGGCGAAACTGCTTTCGCCGTTAAGTCCATTGCCACGGATACTGGCGGACTGCTGGAAGCTTCTGTATCAATATTCAATAATTGAATACGGGATTGCACTTTATCACCCAGCCTGTCTTTTAACTGAGCATAATATAAACTTCTGGGCCTAATCTGCTCGTTAGACATTCCCCAATAACCATTGCCGTCGAATTGCGCCCAGGTGCCAAAAGCCCAGTTTTGAGCAGTCGGCGGAGCGAAATTCTGAACCTTACTTGCAGAGCATTGCCAAAAAACACTGTTTGCTGCTGTCCAGCCCGCCCCCTGGCCGTCATGGCCCCGATTTATATAACTTAGGGCTTGACCGTCTACATTCACAATGTCAAACAGCACACCCGATGCCCAACTGTCGATGGTTCCTGAGAAACTGTAAGGCAAATGTGATTCGCACTGCACAAATGCATTCGGACCCGGTGCACAGTACCCTACAGCAAAGTCATGGTAACCACTTTCTGAATACAAACGTTGAAAAAGCGTTTGCTGACCAGTTGTATAAAACGTATATCTTCTTTGAGCGGCAATTTCAGAAATCGGATTAAGCGATTTACAATCCTCAACGCTTATTCGTTTTGCAGTTTCCTGAACAAATACAGCAGAACCGGCAAAATGGCGAAACTCTACTTGTCTAACCCAGGCATCAGCAGTATTTAAAATGGAAATCGCCATCCAACGATGATCCTCGTCTTTTAAATTGGCTGTGTTGTATGCAGATTGAAGCTGAAGGTTTTCAATTCCAATGTTAAAAATACGGCCAGGCCAATTGTATTTTGCTACAATTCCGCCTCCGTATGCATTATCTAAAGCAGTTGTAATCGGAGCATCTATACTAAGAACCGAGCCATGAATGGCAGTAATCTTTCTATCCCACAAAATATCGCGCTGGCCAGGTTTCCATCCCAAATAAGTTTCGCCACCTCCAAAATGACCTGCGCCTAACTTATCAATCCATGCTTTTGTAGAAGGGCGACGGACTTGAATATTATCGCCAACTTTAAAGTTTTGAGCATTTTCAACGCTTAATTTAAATGCATTCACCGGAACATAGGCATCGGTAACCTTTGTTTCAGAAGAAAAGGTTTTATCATTTTTGCCAGCTACGGTAATTAATGTTTCTCTGCTGAGGCCTGCTCCTAAAATAATCGTGCCGTTTTTTCCAGCCCCGCTACCGCGAAGAACAACACCGGAAGCATTAATTTTCAGAGCACCGTTTACAGAATGAGTTCCTTTTTCTAAAAGAACCGCACCTCTGAAACCGTTTTTATCTAAAGGTAAACCCGAGACATAATCTATTGCCGATTGAATTCTTAAAGTAGCGTCACCGGTTTTAAAAGGAACGATAACCTTAACAGGAACATTTGGTATAGCTTCTTCGCCGGCCTTGTATCCTGCAAAGGAGAAATCCGGAACTCTGTCGCCTTTTTCGTTTGGCGTATACTGTAGTTTACCTTCCTTGCTTGAAGAAATTGGAGCAATAGCTTCTTGTCCTTCCTGAGCAAATAAGCTTGTATCAAAAATGATTAAGCCAATAAAACAGGTCAATAAAACTTTATACTTCTTTTTTGTGCGATGCTTTGTCATTAAAACTTAAAGCGGTTTAACTGTATTCAATGGAACTAAGCTATTTAAATATTCTTCGATGTTGCTGTACCCATCTTTGTTGCGGTCAAGACTAGCATCGGCAGCGCTTTTGGGATTTAAACCATTTTTAGCTTCCCAGCTATCAGGCATGCCATCATTATCAGAATCTTTGTAGGGAGTTCCTTTGTATTCCGGATATCCGCCAACCTGACTAATATCACTTATAATACCTTGTTTGTATGAATCGGAAGGCAAACGACGTTTGATATATTGTTTTCCTATATCAGTTTTACCCCCTTCTTTATAGAAGATTTTTCCTGTTTTTACGGTTTCAATTATACGAGTATCAACCGGATCTCTTTTTGGTAAGCTGGCACCAACATTTTTAAGAACGTAGTCGTACGCTTCTTTAGCAGGAACTATACTTACTTTGGCCATCGGAAAAGGTTGATTTACACGAATACTATCTGTGTAGCGGCCTGCATCTGGCATATCTTCAATCTGAACTCCACCATCCCAATTATCCCTAGTTACCCGTTCATTGCCTTCGACGATATTACCATTAACATATACCTTACCGTAAAAGGTCTTTTTATCTTGGGAACGGCCTGATTCCGGCTTTAAAATACGATGACCAATAGGTTTATCTGTTGGTGTTATCGGACCCGGTTTGTAATAGTTATTGATAAAATTATATAATGAGTTATTGTCACCTCCATCAGCAGAACGGTTCCACCAATTGAAAACTACGTTGTTTACAAAGCCAAAATCACCATACATACCAATTGAAGGATTACGGCTGATATTATTTGCCCAAAGATTACGCATGAATGTACTGTTCAAGCCGCCAATAGTACTTCCGAATGAGTGGTTATACGTATCTAACGCTTCAGAAAAAATTGAGTTTTGAATGGTTATGTTTACTGTAGGAAGTTTTATTGCTTTGCCATCTTCGGTATTGTACACATGGCGATACATCGACATATTTTCATCCAATCCCCAGCTTGCAGAAACATGGTCTATGATAATATTTCCGACACCATTTCCACCTATTGCATCGTCACGGCGAAGAACATCAGTTTCCCCTCTGCGGAATCTCATATAGCGGATCACCACATCATGTGTATTTATCCAAAGCGATTCGCCGGCAATGCAGATCCCGTCACCCGGAGCTGACTGACCAGCGATGGTAATATATGGCGCACGAACCGTGATTGGCGATTTTAAGCGAATGATACCAGCTACGTTGAATACTACAATTCTGGCACCGCCCTGCTCGCAAGCTTCGCGTAAGCTACCCGGACCACTATCATTTAAATTTTTTACCACATACACCTTTCCGCCACGACCGCCGAAGGAATATGCACCGCCACCTTCAGCTCCCGGGAATGCAAGAACCGGTGATTGAGGAAGATCGGACGGTTTTGATGCCCAGGGAATAAAAGGTTTGCCATTTTTTGCATCTGCCTCTACTTGAGGTAAAGCTTTTTTCCAGGCAAGATCAGACAAGTTTTTTACTTCATTCAGAGCTGTCTCACCTTCTTTTTCTAAAGCAGGGGGAATAACAGGATACTGAGCCGAAGCTGTAAAGCAAAAAGTAACTAAAACCACAAAGCTTAGTTTAATTTTATAAGAGATACCTATCATAAATTCGTCTTTTTAAAAATTGAAAGAACAATCCGGCCAGGCCGCAAAGCAATGTTTAAATCAATGTATTATCCTTGGCTATAATGATGATTAGAAGATATAAACTATTACAAAAATAGGCTTATAGCGCTCAATATACTGTATTATTTTCTCCAGCTATTATAGCATATTACCAATAAGGCTGATAATAAAAAACACAGTGAAATAAAAAAAAGGGAGTAGCCATACTCCCTAATTTACCTACTAACCAATCAAATTCTTAGGGCTTTACAGTAGCAACAGCCACCACACTATTCAGATAGTCTTCTATATTAGTGTAGCCATCGTTATTTTTGTCAGCACTTGCATCGGAGGCATCCTGTGGATTTAAACCATTTTTCGATTCCCATTCATCTGGCATACCATCAGAATCAGAATCTTTGTAAGGTTTTCCTTTATATTTCGGATAGCCACCAACCTGGCTAATATCAGTTATAATTCCGCCTTTATATGAATCTATGGGCAACCTGCGGTGTTTAAAATTAGTTTCAGGCAGCTTGACGTTCTTTTTGTAGTCAATCTTTCCTGTTCGCACCTGTTCTACAATACGGGTATCAACGGGATCTCTTTTAGGCAAAGAAGCACCGGCATTATTTAACACAAAGTTATAAGCCTGCACGGTTGGAAGAATAGTTATTGCTGGCATAGGCATTGGTTTTTTAACTCTCATCGCAGCAAAATATGATTTCGCCTTTTCGAAGCTCATTAACTCGCCGTCTTTACCTTCAACCTGAATTCCACCATTCCAATTATCCTGAGTAACCTTCTCATTTCCCTCAACTATATTTCCTTCTACATAGGCTCTTCCAAACACAACATAAGGCAATTTGCTTCGGCCTGATTCAGGTTTTAAAATGCGATAACTGATAGGCTGATCTAAGGGCGTTAGCGGACCTGGTTTATAGTAATTGTTTATGATATTATACATAGCTGTATAGTCGCCGCCATCTGTAGAACGATGCACCCAGTTAAATACAACGTTATTGGCAAAATTGAATATACCATTCCAACCAATAGAAGGATTACGGGCAGCATTATCAGCCCAAAGGTTGCGCATGAATGTACAATTCTCGCCTCCCAGGGTACTACCAAAAGCGTGATTCCAGGTATCCAATGCTTCAGAAAAAATCGAGTTTTGGATCGTGATATTTACTGTTCCCAGCTTATCTTCGATTTTACCGGTACTATCGTTATACATATGGCGGTACATAGACATATTCTCATCTAAGCCCCAGCTTGCAGAAACGTGATCGATCATAATGTTTCCGATTGGATTTCCTCCTATAGCATCATCACGGCGACCAACATACGTTTCGCCCCTTCTGAAGCGCATATAACGGATAACAACATCATGAGTATTGATCCAAACCGATTCACCTGCAACGCAAACACCATCACCCGGTGCTGTTTGTCCGGCAATTGTGATATACGGTGCGCGAATAATCAATGGAGTTTTTATGCGGATTATTCCGGCAACGTTAAAAACAACAGTACGGGCGCCGCCTTGCTCGCAAGCCTCACGTAAAGTCCCGGGACCACTATCTTCCAAACTAGTAACCACAATCACTTTACCTCCTCGTCCTCCGAAAGAAAAAGCACCGCCACCTTCTGCACCCGGAAAAGCTACAATATTGGCTTGAGGTAAATCGTATGGCCTGCCAGCCCATGGAATATAAGGCTTTCCTTCCTTGGCCTGCTGTTCAATAATTGGCAAAGCTTTTTGCCAGGCAATATCAGATTGACGACGGGCTGCGTCCATCATTTCATTGGTTGCTTTTTGCACGTCTTGAGGGATTTGCGGATACTGAGCAAATGCCAAATCTGTTACCGACAATAAAAAGCTAAAAAATAAATATGGGAGGGTTTTCTTCATCTTTAATAAGTGTGTGTGCTTGATTTTTTTATGAATAATCAAATATGGGGCATATATAAATAAAATCTGTATAGGATTTTTTCTATAATATATATGATATTACCATTCTATAAAATTGTTACCAGTTTTACCACAGGTATGTTACACAAGCTAAACCATTAAATACTATGAAATTAGAAGAAGTGGCACCAAAAAAAGGATTAAGTTGGTTAACAATATAATATAATCATCAGGTAGCTTTGTTAAATAAAAAGAGGGGCCAACCTTTAACAGGATTGCCAGTCTTTCTTTACAATTCAGCTAATATCCTTCGTCAATTTGGATGTACGTGCTGGCATCAATGACGGCATGATACCAGGTAAATGCATCGTTTCTCGCTTTAAAGCTATAATAATTATCCCCGCAAACACCAAAATCAAATCCATTATAAGGGAAGTAATCGCTGTCAAAGTCCCGGAGGCAAATCGACCAAAATTTTTAGCAGATGTTCGATTATATGGAAGACCCATATAGGGGCTTATAGGTAATGTATCTCAAATTTAATTAACCTGAGCAAGGTGTTATGTATGATATTCAAAATACTATAAGATATTGAAATCATTTTACAGAAAAGTGGGTATCCCAAAAAGGATACCCGCTCGATATTTCATAGGTAGTAAAGTTTTATTTTTGAACTTTTATACTGATATAGGGTTTTCCTTCCAAATCTTGGGTTCGCTCATTAATATGGCGACATTAATAAAGCAAGGCTCACTTTAGAACCCTTAGTTAAATAATACTGCGTTTGTAAAAGTAAATTCATGATTATTAATCGTTAATTTTTGCTAGACAACTCGATTCCCTTTTTTGGGATACATGCGATCAGCATGATATATCAATCACGGGATCCAATGAATTGTTAATCTTCTTTTTCATTCGAGGGTTTTTAATTTAGGTTAGGTTAATATTTAATAATTAAGCCCACTATACGAAATTTACATCACGTTATTTTTCGATTTTCTATTACGAGAACATCTGTTTTTCAAAAAGTACTGATTACAATTATTATATCAAACCTATCCGAAAACACTAACAACTTTATAGCATTTTCTCAAGATGATATAGGATATTATCATAAGGCAACCAAATTTCAGGTCAGTCATAACGCACCGAGAAGAATGTCTTTTATAGTATTATCAGCAGTTATAATCCGACATTGCAAAGGACTTAGCTAAACAGGTTATTTTTGTCTTCATTGCTCATAAAAATTAAAGTCTGACACTTATCGTGCTTGCATTGAGGGTATTTGCTTTTTAAAAAGCCAGTTTGGTAAACGATATCAAAATAAGTGTCTATCCCATTAAATGGATGATTGCGCCTGCCGAATTTTGAGATAACGCTTATCTTATCTCCCCAAAGCAAAAGGGGAAATGCTAAGCATTCCCCTTTTTACAAATTATCAATTCTTGTTTACTGCAATGGATCAAACGTTCCCATCTGACCGGTTAGATCAGGCCAGTCTTTCGTTTGTTGAAGATATGGAGATACAGTCAACACATCTTTATGCAATCCAAAGAAATAGTACTCATTATACCATTTAAACTTCCAGGAAGCATTTGATTCCAGATTATCCTTTACAACTACTTCGAAGTGGGTATCATAAAGGTAATCCAAGTAATCATCAAAATTAGTCATACCTGCAGGCAAAGTAGCTGGTTCGCGTTCAATTACCGGAGCTGGTGAACTTCCTGATCTTAGCATTGGATCTGCACTCCCTACATAATAACTTCCGTCAGCCTTTTTAACCTTGATCCACAAGCCAGTTCGACGTGTCCCATCTAATGGTTGCATTCCCAAACGTGTAAGCTGACCAAAATCATCATTAAAAAGCAACCACCGTCTTAAGTCCCAAAAACGTTTACCTTCATAGGCGAATTCAACTTTTCGTTCATTTAACACTGCAGCAAAATGCTGATTACGAGAAGAAACATCACTTAATCCATAAGCGCCATCAAGATTTTCCACTCCGGCGCGCTCTCGAATTGACTTAATTAACGTAAGCCCATCAGATAGCTTATTGATTCCTATTGCTGATTCAGCTAAGTTTAACAGAACTTCTGCAAAACGAATTTCCATAAAGTCCGTGCCACTATATTGAAAGTCCTCGTTAGAGTTACTTGCCGCCGGGTTAGTGGCCTTTCTTATAAACACCCCGGTAGAGTTCGACTCAGTAGTCTTATCAGGAATATTTTTACCCAAAGCAGTTGCATTTGAGAACCAGCTGTAAGTCCAAACCCGATAGTTCTTATTTTCATTATATGGCCATAGTGATCCATTGTATGCAAAAGTTTTATAAAAACGAGGATCTCTGTTTTTATAAAATTTATTCAGACTATAGCTGTATGTAGAACTTCCGGGCATTTTACCATCTTTCATCGGAAATGCATCCATCATTTCTTTAGTTGGCGATATGGAACCTGAACCTGAAATTCCTCTTGGACGTGCAGCTTGTTCCCAACCACTATTCTTCTTTTCCTGATCGGCAGTCTTAGTATTAAATCCAAAACCAAAAACTGCTTCGGGATTGTTTCCTTCAGCTAAAAACATCTTTTCCCATGCCTGCCCATTAGCCAGACTTCCCACTTTGTACAGGCCAAATCCACCAGACTCAAGAAGGGTTTTTGCAGCCAGATTTGCATCGTATGCTCTCTGCCACCTGGCAACATCATCATTACGATTGAAAAGTGGACTTGCCCAGGTTAAAAGAACTCTTCCTTTTAATGCAGCTGCAGCCCCGCTTGTAATTCTCCCCCAATCATCTCCAGACCATTTCGGCGGCAGAACACTTATCGCGGCATCAAGATCCTTAACGATCTGTTCTAAAGTCTCTGAAGATTTACTGCGAGGCACTTCATTACTTTTATCGCCATCTTCAGTGATAGGGTCTTGGGCCGTTAACACTAAAGGAACCCCGCCATAAAGACGCAACAACTCAAAATATTGCCAGGCTCGCCAGAAATACAATTGCCCTTTAAGTTCTGCCTTTAACCCATCAGGTAAGTTATACTTATCCACGTTATCAAGAAATATGTTTATTTGCTTCATTCTCGTCCAAACATTATTTCTTATCCCACTTTGCAGTCGCTCACCAAAGTACTTCAAGGCGTGATTTTGATTATTAGAAATCTGTGCCCACTCCCGGTTAAAATCGGTCTGTCCGGCAAGCTCTTCAGTAGTTTGTGTAAAATCATCTGTATATTTTCCATCAGGGGCATTTTGCTCGGTAATATAGCTCGATGCGCCTTTAGGTGGCTGAAACATATAATACACGTAGTCTATATAAGCTTTAGCTAAAAGAGGGTCTTTAAAGACTTCTTCATTAACTCCACTTAAATCTCTTTTTTCTTCCAGAAAATCATCTTTACAACTTGAAAATATCAGTGTAAAAGAGGCAAGCAGGAATATATATTTAATACTTTTCATAATATTCTATTTGATAAAAAAATTAATATTACAATGAAAGATTTACTCCCAATGAATAAGTTCTCAATGTTGGGAAAACATCCCATCCGCCTTCAGAATCTTTATAGTCATATGGATTATAAAAATTAATAGGATTCACTCCGGTAAAAAAGACACGCGCATTGCTTACGCCAATTCTTTCAGAAATCTTTTTCGGCAACGTATAATTGATGTTAAAGTTCCTCATCCTCATTCGGAAAGAGCTAACTTGCCAAAAAGCAGATGCTGGATTAAGGCTGACATTTTCCCAATTTGGATTTGGATATTTCCCACCAGGGTTTAATTCAGGGTCATAAATATTATTCCAATAGGAAGGAACGCTCTGGTAAATTCTGCTTATATCCTGATTCATTGGTTTACGTGCATCAATTTCTGACCAGCCGCCAAAAGAACCTGCTATTACAGCATCAATGTTAAAACCTTTATAACCAGCTCTAAGCGTCATGCCAAAACCATAATGATTCGAGGCCTTTTTTGAAAGCTGAATCTGATCATTATCATCTATAATACCATCCGGAGCTGCAAAAGCTCCATCAGGCTGAAGCGGTCCTCTTACGTCTCTATAATACAGCATTCCAGGTTTGAAATCTTCAGGCTTTTCTTCAAACATTTCTTTAATATTATATTGTTGCACGTAAGCATCAATATCTGCCTGGTTTTTAAACATGCCTAAATTATCGTACCCCCACTGGCCATTGTCACTTGACTGCCCCGGTTGAGGGTTCCAAGGATAGAAAAAGTCAGATTCGTTAAAATTACTTTGTTTTACCTTATTGTCGTACCAGGAAAAACGTGTATCTATCCCATACCTGAAATCTCTACCGATGTTATCATTCCACCCTAGTCCAAATTCAGTCCCGAAGAAATCTATCTTCGCCCAATTTTCAGCAGCTACAGTACCCCCAACCGTAATCGGGACACCAGCAGTTCTTTCGATTAACATATTAGAGCCTTTATTATAAAAAGCTTCGACAGTTGCAGAAAGACGTGAGTCCAGAAAACGTGCATCTAATCCTAAATTTTGTTTAAATTCATCACTCCAGGTAGCATCAGGATTTGGAGAAGCTTCCATTTTCATTCCAATGGACACAGCGTTTCCATCATCCCCAAATACAGCGCCTTTATCTCCCTGGAAAGTGTAGCGTTGCCTCCACTGCCATGCTTTTGTATCATCTTTTCCCAACAGTCCTACAGTGTATCTAAGCTTCAAGAAATCAACTGCCGGAATCTTAAAGAAGTTCTCTTCCGAAATGACCCATCCCATACCCAGTGAATAGAATTTACCCCAATAATTATCAGGAGAAAACTTGGTAGAGGCATCGGAGCGGAAGACGAAGTCTGCCAGATATTTGCTGGCGAAATTATAATTCACTCGTCCAATATATCCCAATGAGCCTGATTCATTACCGGCGCTTTTGCCAGAATAATCTCCAAATGCTGTACCTAATTGTCCGTTAGACGATAAAGAAGGATTTTCTCTAAGTACATCTTCTTGTGATGTGTTGGCTTCTGCCTTTTCGACTGTAAAAAATGCACTTAAACTATGCTGTCCAAACTGACGGTCATAATTGGTAGACAAATTGAATTGAGTACTTAATCCATGTCTGTTTGAGTAGTATAACCGATTACCATTCTCCCATTCTTTGGATCTTGAAGGTGTTAAATTTTCAAAAACATGAGCGTTGTCGAACTCATACAGTCTGTATTTAGTTCCAAGTTGAGAACCTCTGCCGGAACTCATATTTCTTGCGTAAGATGCTCTGGCTTTCAAACCTTTTACAAATGGCAGTGCGTATTCCGCATACACATTTACAGTGGTAATTTGATCCTCATTACCTTTAAGATTGCCCAATCTCTCAACTTCATAAAAATGGTATCTGGAGTACTGGTCAGTTCCCGGAAGCTTTACAGCCATCCCGTCATAATACATAGGGATATAGCGAGGGGCTCTTAATAAGTTTGTGTAATCATTTTCATCCTTTTCTCCACCTATTTTGTTAAAAGTTGTTGATAGCTTATCATAATTACCTCCAATTTGTAAACCAGCTTTTAATCCGGACAGTAAATCAACATCAGTACCAGCTCTGAAGGTCCATTTATTGAAGTCAAGACTGCTCAAATTTCCATCTTGGGTATAATAAGATACATTCGCAAAATAAGTAGCTTTTTCTGCTCCGCCACTTACATTAAAAGTATGACGCATATTTGAGGCGGCTGACCACGCATTATCAAGCCAGTCATAGTTTACACCTTTCAGTTTCTCCAGCTCAGCTGAAGTAAATGAATATTTTGCATCAGTACTAGAAATCGCTCTTCCAGAGCCATTTGCTCCACTCCTGATATTCATGTATTGCGCAAACTCATAAGCGCTCAGCATTTTTGTTCTATAGGCCTCATCATTCACAGCGAAAGAACCACTGTAACTCACTCTTGGCTTACCAAGCTTTCCTCTTTTTGTTTTTACAATTACCGCACCATTTGCCGCTCTTGAACCGTAAATGGCAGCGGCAGCATCTTTCAGGATAGTGATATTTTCAACTTCCGAAGGGTCAAGGTTATTAAATAAAGTATTATCAGGCCGGCCGTCACCGGTGACTTGAATTACATCATCAATGATATATAAAGGTTCATTATTACCGCCATCCTTTGCAAGAGACATGGGATTTCGAATAGTTAACTGAGCTGTAGACCCAGGGCGAGAAGTTCCGCCAGATACAGATAAGCCTAACATTCGCCCCGCTAAGGCAGCGCCCAAGTTGCCTAGTGGTAAGTCTTCAATTTCTTTGGCATCCAAATTATCTATCGCACCGGTTGAGGCCCCTTTCGTTGTTGTTCCACCGTAACCTGTTACAATAACTGTTTCAAGAGAATTTACATCTTCCTGTAACTTAACATCGAAAGAAGTTTGACCTTTTACAGCAATCTCCTGGGTCTTAAATCCAATAAAACTAAAAACCAGGGTTTCATTACCAGTCGGTAAATTAATACGAAACACTCCGTTAACATCAGTAATAGTCGCGGTTGATGTGCCCTTGATTTTTACGGTTACTCCGGGTAAAGATTCACCTTTAGCGTCTGTAACTGTACCTGTTACATTATCTCTACTCGTTGAAGCAGTACTTTTAGATTCTGCTGCTTTTGCCGGATCGCCGATTCCGGCATACGATACATTAACTAAAGTAAGTACCACCAATAAATAAACAAAGACGCCTTTTACGCATTTATTTAAATTACTTTGTTTGTGTAATTTATACTTCATATTTCTTTTTAATTAGGTTTAAAGATTCTGAGAAATGATTCCAGGGACAATAACCTGAAAGGGTGCTGTTCTTTTTTAATTCCACCATTACATTGAGTTAATTTATTTTGGGTTAATTTTTTCAAAAACACGAAATCTTTCAAACAAATTAGATTTGCTTTCTACGATATAATAAATATTGACAGTATTGATATTGGTTATTAAGCTGGCTAGAGCTTGTATATCAAATTTAAGCGGTAATACGGTTTAAATTTGATAGCATTTTTTCAAGATATTGTACAATCTTACCAACCACTAAACATTAGACTAAAGTTAAAATTATAGGATTTTAGTTCTAAAACACCGAAAGCGTAAACATGTAAAAAGAATTAAAATAAGCTTAAAATAAGCTTAAAAAAAGCTTAAAATCTCATTAAGAACAAATTACAAATTCATCAAACTCCACGCTCCCCAAAGTCAACATTAGACTTTCAGCTATGTAATCTTTACTATACATGCGATTTACGAGTTTTATCTAGTCGAAATAAATGATAATATGTTATAATTTTTCCAGAGACATAGGCCTTCTATAGGTTCAATTGAATGAACAATTCTACTTAATTAAATAATTCGACTGGTTAGCAATCAATCCATTTTGGACAGATTTTTCAATGGACGTCAATGCCTGTAAAGATTTAGCTTTTGTGGGATAAACAGGGGGCACTTGCTTTAGCCGCCGTTGGACATCTAACAATGTTAAGATCATTTTTTTAACCCATGTTCTGATAAAATTAGAGCATGCCTGGGTAAAAAAAAATCAGAAAAACTGTTTTATCCGTAATTACCAGACTAGGTTTCTTCAGAAATACAACTTGAAGTTATTTTAGACTTATTTTGTTTATAAATCAACCACTGCCTATTACAGCAAGGGAAGGTCAGAGAAGAGCGGCGGTTTTTATAAATTCCTGATAGGTAATTTCAAGCCCAGCACCCCGGGTTGCAACATCGTCTGGACCATAATTCTACCATTATTTTCTACAGAAATCAAGGGCTCTATATGGATCGGTTTATCACCTATTGACTACTCTTACAGGATGTCCGGCCGGAATTAATTCATCTAATTAGGGGGGGGGGGAAGAATGATTTGATGCTGGTAGTAAGGCTTAAATAAGGGCTTTTTTCTCGCCATTATTTGCTATTGACCCTTATATATATCAAAAATCAATAGTGTATAGCATGTTTTAGGGCTAAAAAGCCGCACTTTTTTTAAGCTTTTTTGGCAAAAAAAAATCAACCAATAAGAGGGTGCCTTTTTGAGACACCCTCTTTTTCTTGAGAGCTATTAGAACTTATTATGTTTTACTTTTCTACTTTAACATCTATAATCATACGGGTAGTTTTTTGAGAAGATATACCATTTGTATAATTAATCTGAATTGCACCAAATTTTCCCGCTGCTGTTTTGAATAAAATTACGTTTCCTGCGACTAGTTGGTTAATGCTAGCTGATGTCCCTGAA
>CBFGOI010000051.1:0-31266 GCA_965650335.1 uncultured Pedobacter sp.
AATCTTCCTTGGTCTCTATACTGAAAACAAACTCTAAATATCCCAATTATTAAGAATTAAAGGCTTTAACAATGTCCGTAAAGTCTCTGGATTTTAATGAAGCACCTCCGATTAAGCCTCCATCAATATCCGCCTGAGCGAACAACTCGGCAGCATTTTTCGGATTACAACTTCCACCGTACAGAATAGTAGTATTTTCGGCGGTTTCTGTGTCGTATTTAGCGGCGATTTCTTTCCGGATGAACGCGTGTATTTCCTGCGCTTGTTCTGATGTCGCAGTTACTCCTGTACCGATAGCCCAAACAGGCTCATAGGCAATAATAGCTTTTGAAAACTCCTCAGCAGACAAATGAAAGATGCCTTCCGTTAATTGAGCTTTGATTAAATCAAAATGTATGTTTTGATTTCTTTCCTCCAACGTTTCGCCGATGCAAAAGATAGGTCTTAACCCGGCTTTCAAAGCTGCATCAACCTTTGGCGCAAGAGTTTGATTTGTTTCGCCGAAGTACTGACGGCGCTCAGAATGTCCTAAAATTACAGACGCAGCACCAACTGATTTTAACATATTAGCCGATATTTCGCCAGTATATGCGCCAGATTCGGCATGGTGACAATTTTGTGCACCAACACTTACCCGGGTGTTGTTTTTTGCAAGTTGCACCAAACTATGAATATGAACAAAAGAAGGACATACAATTACTTCCTGATTGCCATGTGCTTCGTCATTAACCATATGTAATACTTCAGAAAATAAAGTCATTCCTGATGTATAATCCAAATTCATTTTCCAGTTACCGGCAACAATTTTTTTTCTCATTATTATTTGTGTTAAAAGTTTCTATACGATTGTGTTAATTCAAAAACATTGGTTAAGATTTTCTTTTCGATATCGTCGAATACTCTCCCTCGTCTTTCAAACACTTTATCTGCAGTTTCAAAAGCCTTATTCAAAGCATATAGTTCAAATCCCTGGGCTCCGCCCCATGCAAAATCGGGGATAAAATTCCGTGGATAACCAGCCCCAAAAACATTGGCACTTACCCCAACGACAGTCCCTGTGTTAAACATGGTATTAATTCCGCATTTGGCGTGGTCTGCCATTATGAGTCCACAAAACTGCATTCCTGTTCTACGGAATGACTTTTTGTTATAATCCCATAGCTTTACTTCTGTATAATTATTCTTTAGATTAGAATTATTGGAGTCGGCACCAATATTACACCACTCTCCCAAGGCTGCGTTACCCAAAAAGCCATCATGACCTTTAGAGGAATAACCATGGATTACGGCGTTATTTATCTCACCTCCTACTTTAGAAAAAGGACCGATTGTAGTTTTTCCGTAAATCTTAGCTCCCATTTTTACTTGCGAATCATTACACAAAGCAAAGGAACCCCTGATCATAGATCCTTCCCATACCTCAGAATTTTTCCCAAGATAAATTGGTCCTTCTTTGGTATTAAAGGTTGAACATTCAGCTACCGCTCCTTCTTCAACAAAAATCTCATCGCCTAAAATAGTATTGCTGCTGCTTAGTTTAGATGATGTACGTCCTGAAGTTAGAAGTTGGAAATCATTTCTCAGTTCAATATCATTAAGTCTGAAAATATCCTCAGGAAAGGCTACTCTGACAAAATCGCCCTGAAACTCAATAGGTTTATATTTTGACTGATCAGAGAAACCGGAGGTATCTGCTTGCTTTAGCTTAACAGCGATGTGAATTTCATTTTTTATTAGCAGCTCTCCATCATTTAGTTTATCAATGGCCTCAAGCAAAGCTTGATTCGGACAAACAGAGCCATTGATGAAAATATTATCTTCAGAGGTGTGATAAGGAAATTTCTCCTGCAAATAATCTTCTGTAAGGAATGAAACCTCAGACTTTAGCTGTTTTTTCCATTTTGCGGCAATCGTAAGAATACCGATTCTCAAATCGGCTACGGGCCGGGTCAAAGTCAGTGGAAATAAACTATTTCTTGCAGAATCATCAAAAAGAATGATAGTCATAGAGGGCAAAAATAAAAAAAGTCCCGGCGTAAACCGGGACTTTCAAGTATTTTAGAATTTAATTACTTTTTGTTGTAACGAGAACGGAATTTGTCAATACGTCCTGCAGTATCAACAAGTTTCATTTTACCAGTATAAAACGGGTGAGAGGTGTGAGAGATCTCCAATTTTATAAGTGGATACTCATTACCATCTTCGTATTTGATAGTTTCTTTAGATTCTATGCAAGATTTGGTCAGAAAAGAATAGTCGTTAGACATGTCTTTAAAAACTACCAATCTATAATTTTTTGGATGCAAATCAGCCTTCATGGTTCATTCCTTTTTAAGAGGCGCAAATATATATGAATTTGACATATTTTCAAATACATTTTTTCAAAAGATTTGAGATTCAATTTTTCAAATGCAGCATTCAGTAGAAAAACTGCTTCACAAATCCTGACAAAGTTCAATCAAAACGCCATTTGTATCTTTTGGATGCAGAAAACAAACCAGCTTATTATCCGCTCCACGCTTAGGATGGTCAGATAATAAATGAAAACCCTCGTTTTTTAGCCGTGCCATTTCGGTAAAAATATTATCAACACTGAAGGCGATATGATGAATGCCTTCTCCTCTCTTCTCAATAAATTTAGCTATCGGACTATGGGCAGAAATTGCTTCCAAAAGCTCAATTTTTTCATTCCCGACTTTAAAAAACTCGGTAATAACGCTTTCTGAGTGAACAGTTTCCTGCTTATAACTTTTTACACCTAAAAGTTTTTCGTAAATATCCGAAGCTTGGGCTATATTCCGCACCGCGATACCAATATGCTCTATTTTATTCATGTTTATTTATGGTAAAAATGACTTTCTGTCTATATTTAGACTAGTTTTAAGAATACTATGAGCTAAAAGATTTACTATCTTTGTAGATAAATATAGTTTTTAGTTTTAGATATGAATCTTCCAATATATTTAGATAACAACGCTACCACTCCGATGGATCCGAGAGTACTTGAGGCAATGATACCTTATTTCACGCAGAAATTTGGTAATGCTGCGAGTAGAAATCATCCTTTTGGATGGGCTGCTGAAGAAGGAGTAGACTACGCCCGCGAACAAGTTGCAAAACTGATTGGTGCTAACGAGAAAGAGATAATCTTTACATCAGGTGCCACTGAAGCCAACAACCTTGCATTAAAAGGTGTTTTTGAAATGTACAAAGACAAAGGTAATCATATAATTACCTGTACTACCGAGCATAAA
The DNA here is from genome assembly GCA_965650335.1 of uncultured Pedobacter sp. GTDB lineage: Bacteria > Bacteroidota > Bacteroidia > Sphingobacteriales > Sphingobacteriaceae > Paradesertivirga. Next base: position 3,255 of record CBFGOI010000051.1, read on the forward strand.
GCTGTATTAGATGCATGTAAACATCTTGAAAAGCTTGGCGCAACTGTCACCTATCTTCAAGTTAAATCTGATGGTTTGATTGATCTTCAGGAACTTGAAAACGCTATGACTGATAAAACCATTCTTGTCGCTATTATGTACGGCAACAACGAAATTGGAGTAATTCAGCCGATAAAAGAGATCTCCGCTATTGCGCACAAACATGGCGCTTTATTTTTCACCGACGCTACTCAGGCTGTAGGAAAAATCCCGGTAGATGTTATAGCAGATGGCATTGACTTAATGTCTTTCTCTGCACATAAAATGTACGGCCCGAAAGGCGTTGGTGCTTTATATGTACGCAGAAAAAATCCAAGGGTTAAGGTTACCGCACAAATGGATGGCGGAGGCCACGAGCGAGGAATGCGTTCCGGAACATTAAACGTACCTGGAATTGTAGGATTTGGAAAAGCTTGTGAACTTTGCAGATTAGAAATGGCAGACGAAGCGAAACGCCTTTCCGCTTTACGCGATAAACTTGAAAGCTCTTTAACTACACTTGAAGAAAGTTATGTTAATGGCAATCGCGAACACAGACTTCCCCATGTTGCCAATATCTCTTTTAAATACGTTGAGGGGGAAGGGTTAATGATGGCGATGAAAGACATGGCTGTTTCATCCGGATCGGCTTGTACCTCAGCATCTTTAGAACCTTCATATGTCTTAAAAAGCTTAGGATTATCAGATGATTTGGCACACTCTTCGATACGTTTTGGACTAGGTAGATTTACAACCGAAGAGGAAGTAGATTTTGCAATTGAACAAACTAAAAAAGCGGTTAATCACCTTCGCGACCTTTCTCCTTTATGGGAAATGTTTAAAGAAGGAATTGATCTGGACAAAGTAGAGTGGGTTGAACACTAAATAATGTGCAGATGATTTGATGTGCAGATATGCAAATTAAGCGAGACGCACTTACACCTTATAACATAAAACTTACAAAAAACTTAAAGCTATGGCTTACTCAGATAAAGTTATCGATCATTACACTAACCCAAGAAACGTTGGAACACTTGATAAAAGCAAAAACAACGTAGGAACAGGCTTAGTAGGAGCTCCTGAATGTGGAGACGTTATGCGCCTTCAAATTGAAGTTGACGCTAATAATGTAATTACTGATGCAAAATTCAAAACCTTTGGATGCGGTTCTGCAATCGCTTCATCTTCTTTAGCTACAGAATGGTTAAAAGGAAAAAGCATTGATGATGCAATGGCAATTGACAATATGGATATTGTTGAAGAACTTGCATTACCACCGGTTAAAATCCACTGTTCAGTTTTAGCAGAAGATGCTATTAAAGCTGCTATTAACGACTATCGCGTGAAAAACGGATTAGAAGCCTTGGTTTCTGAAAAAGCGCATCACTAGATTAAAAAAGAATCAAGTATAAGGTATAAAGTATCAAGATAAAACGCTCTAAATAAGTTCGTGTATCTTGCTACTTTATACTAAATACTTTATACTAAAATAAAAATGGTTACAGTAACAGATAAAGCAAAAGAAAAAGTTGCAGAACTGGTTCAAAATTCAGGACTGGACAACACGTATTTTCTAAGAGTATCTGTGCAGGGAGGTGGTTGCTCAGGCTTATCCTATAAGCTTGATTTTGACAATGAAGAAAAACCAGGCGACCAGTTCTTTGAAGATAAAGGTGTTCGAATGGCTTTAGATATGAAGTCATTTTTGTACCTGGCAGGCACAGAACTTGATTTCTCGGATGGTTTAAACGGTAAAGGCTTTAACTTTCACAATCCGAATGCTAGCAGAACCTGCGGTTGCGGAGAAAGTTTTTCTGTTTAAATCTCATAAAAACTACAACAAAAAGGGGCTTTTGCCCCTTTTTGTGTTTAGGTATATTCTGTATACTTGTCGCAGGTAATTTAAAAATGACGCTTAAACCCGATATCATTCCCAAACTTTTAAGAAACGTAGTTTCCACGATTCATTCAGAAAATGACCCCTTTCTTATGCATAAGAAAGGAATTTCATGGGAAGAAATCAGTTATAAACAAACCCTGGAAAACGCAGATGCGGTCTCTTCTTACCTGATCGATATTGGAATTCAGAAAGGCGACCGGATTGGGTTCATCCTTGAAAATTCGCCTGAGTACATATATTATGATCAGGGATTGCAGCAAATCGGAGCTGTCAACGTATCTATATATCCTACCCTATCAGAGAATGAAATAGAATATATTCTTATTGATGCAGGCGTAAAAACTCTATTGGTCGGCAACCCCTTCTTATTGAAAAAGATTCTGAAAATCGCTAATAACTGCCCGGAGTTAATTCGCATCATACCGATATTCGATGATTATGAAAAGCACATTCAAACCACAAATATTAATGCAGGCGTTATCTCTTTTGATTCAGTATTAGAAGAAGGCCGAAAATGTTATCCCACACATAAAAGAGCTATAGATTCTGCACTGGAGAGTATCATCCCTTCGGACCTTTCAGCTCTTATTTATACATCCGGCACTACCGGCATCCCAAAAGGAGTAATGTTGAGTCATCATAACTTCGTTGAAAATGTAAGAGCTTCATTGGAACAAATTCCGGTGGTTGAAAAAGAAGATATTTTCTTATCATTCCTGCCACTTTCTCATGTTTTTGAACGCACCGCCACATACCATGTATGCATAACCGCAGGATGTAAAATAGCCTTTGCTCAAAGTTTGGAACTTTTGGCCAAAAACATGACCGAGGTAAGGCCAACTGTAATGAGTTGTGTTCCTAGGCTCCTGGAGCGTATCCACGACAAAGCGATAAAATCAGGAACTCAGGCAGGCGGTGCCAAAGCGAAAATATTTTTGTGGGCGCTTGAAATTGGCAAAACCTATCGCGAAAGCAAAGAGACCGGGAAATCTCCCGGATTAATTTTAAGTGCTCAGCAGAAGCTGGCCGAAAAACTCGTTTTTAATAAGATTAAAGAAAAAACCGGAGGACGACTAAAATTCTTCCTTTCGGGAGGTGCAGCCCTACCCAAAAATGTGGGTGAGTTTTTTGGGAACCTGGGAATTAAAGTTCTGGAAGGTTATGGGCTTACCGAAACATCGCCGGTTTTAGCAGTAACAGAGTATCACAGACAGATTTTTGGGACCGTAGGAAGAGTTATTCCCGGAATTGAAATTGGGATACAAGATGTGGAAACCAAAAAAATGCTTGCAATACAAACCAACCATTCATTCAATCCGCAGTTTGAATGCGAGGAAGGTGAAATATTAGCAAGAGGACATTGTGTAATGAAGGGGTATTGGAATAAACCCATTGAGACGGAGCAGGTTATTGACCCTGATTGCTGGTTCCACACAGGTGATATTGGCCGGTTTTATAAAGGTAATTTGAAAATTACCGACCGGATTAAAAATATGCTCGTGAATGCTTATGGAAAAAACATCTATCCTACTCCCGTAGAAAACACCTATTTAAAAAGCCCTAAAATAGAGCAGATATTTTTGATTGGAGATAAGAGAGAATACCTTACAGCTATTATAGTTCCGCCAAAAGAAAATTTACAGGAAACGTTTGGCATGGGCGATGAGTTTTTTCAACGTTCGGAAAAATTTGTGAAGGACAAAGAAATTACAGAATGGCTTACGGAAGACATCCGAAAGTTTTCTAATGAACTTGCAAAGTTTGAAAGGATAAAAAACTTTATTGTTAAACGGAATCCTTTCAGCATCGAAGATGGTGAATTAACCCCTTCCATGAAAGCTAAACGAAAGGTAATTGAAACAAAATACGCGAGCGAGATTGACCAAATGTATTTGGATGGTTCAGATACGGAATAAATGAGCATTAAAGGAGACTTGTAGATTGAGGAAACAGTCTACAAGTCATATTGCAATTATTGTATTTAAAATACCCACCTTACAAAGGCTTCCATTGCCTCATACTCCGCCAAGCCCAACTCATCATATTCCCGAGCTGTTTGACTGGTTCGTTCCTCTGCCCTTACCCAAAATTCACGCTGGTCTTCGCCCGGAAAAACAGGTCGGTCCTTTTGCGATTGGTGCTTAAATATCGCATTGCGCTTTTTCAAAACCTGTTTTGGAGACAGAGGAACAGCCATCTGGATTTCGTGGATTTGGAATTCCTGCCAGGCGCCGCGATACAGCCATAACCAGCAATCTTTAACCCATGCTTCGGATCGCTTTAAACGGCTCAAGGCTTCCAGAACGATATCAAAACAATGTTTATGAGTACCATGAGGGTCGGCAAAATCGCCGGCGGCGTAAACCTGCTGAGGTTTTATTTTTTGCAGCAGAGCCATAGTGATTTGAATATCTTCTTCGTAGTTGCCAAGTTTTCCCGTTTTCCCCTGCTCATAAAACGGTAAAGCCATAAAATGGATATTTTCGTCGCTTAGACCCACAAAACGTGCACCTGCGATAGCTTCCCCTTTTCTTATCAGGCCTTTTACTGTTTGAAGTTCCTTAATATCGGCTTGGTTCGGCTGTTTGGATTCTATAAATTCTCGCATCAAGCTATAGCTTGTTTCAACCTTATCAGAATCCGAATTGATTGATTTGCTAAAATCGCGAACAAACTCAACATAACGCAGCGCGTCGTCATCCCAAACAGCAGTATTACCGGAAGTTTGATACGCGACGTGAACATCATGTCCCTGATCAACGAGTCGCATAAATGTGCCACCCATTGAAATAACATCATCGTCAGGATGAGGAGAGAAAATAAGACATCGTTTTACGCCTGGATTTGCGCGTTCGGGACGCTGACTATCGTCCGCATTAGGTTTCCCTCCCGGCCAGCCTGTAATGGTGTGCTGGATAAGATTGAACATCCGAATGTTTATGTCGTAAACCGGACCACTTTCAGTAGCAAGCTGAGCCATTCCGTTAGAATTATAATCCTCTTCGATAAGCTTAAGAATAGGCTTTTTAACTTGCTTCGACAACCAAATGACAGCCTTCTTAATTAGGGGCTCATCCCAGATGCAATCTTTAACTAACCAGGGCGTGTTAAAACGAGTAAGTTCTGACGCCGCATCTGCATCTAATATAAACTCAACTTTGTCCGACTGCTGTAAATAAGTTGCCGGAACATCCGACGAAATTTCCCCTTCTACTGCGTCTTTGATAATCGAAGCTTTTTTCCGATTCCAGGCCATTAAGATAATTTCCCGGGCTTTGAATATGGTACCAATACCCATGGTTATGGCTTTGGTAGGAACATTTTCTTTTCCCCCAAAATCGCGGGAAGCATCAGTGCGTGTTAAATCTGCCAGCGTTACTAAACGAGTGCCCGAGTTTGGAGCTGATCCCGGTTCATTAAAGCCGATGTGTCCGGTTCGTCCAATCCCTAATATCTGTAAATCCAAACCACCTTGCTGCGTAATTTCTCGTTCATACTGAAGGCAATATTGATGAATTTGTTCTGGCGGCAGCGTTCCGTCCGGGATGTGAACATTAGATCGCTCAATATCAATATGATCGAACAGGTTTTCATTCATAAACCTAACATAGCTTTGCTCGGCTTGCGGTTTCATGGGATAGTATTCATCCAAATTGAATGTTACCACATCTTTAAAAGATAAGTCTTCTTCTTTGTGCAAACGAACCAACTCGCGGTAAACACCAATCGGAGTTACCCCGGTTGCCAGGCCTAACACGGTTCTCTCACCTTTTCTTTGTTTATCACGAATAAGATTGGCAATGCGCCGGGCAACTTCTTTTGAAGCATGTGTTTGATCGGGGAATACGGTTACAGGTAGTTTTTCGAAACGAGTTTCTTCGAGCAGGTTTAATCGGGACATACGGTTTTCCTTTTGAAATTAAATATAGAACTTCTAAAAGTATCGGCAATAATTTGCTGCAAATTTCACAATAAAAAAGAGGCTTACAAATGCAAGCCTCTAATTTTATATTCGCACCCATGTGCTGGCAACGTTCCCTGTTAATTCCTTTTACCCGAAAAGCTATTATTGATACTGTTGCTTAAAGTTTTCGCAGACCAATAACCACTTGCTATAATTCTTCTTATGGTAAATAAGGGATCATTTTCATCTCGTGAGGTTGCTAAAATGAATGCTGCTTTAAACCCTCTTTTCTTCAATTCGGGAATTGCCTCTTTGTTCCATAAGCCAAATGGATAAGCAAAATAGTCAATCTTTTTACCAATGATTTTTTCCAAACGTTGGGTTGGCTTATCAATTTGGGTGACCCAATCTTCGGCCTGATATTTCTTAACGTTTTTATGGTCGTAGGTATGGCTCCCTATTACATTTCCTTCATCCGACAGTTGCTTTATTTGTTCGCTGTTCATATACTTAAACCTGCCCATTCTACCGATGGAAACTGTCATTATGAAATAAACGGCTTTAAAACCATGCTTTTTTAATTCTGGGGCAGCTATCGTAAACTGATCGAGGTCGGTATCATCGAAAGTAAACATTATAGGCTTTGGTGGCAGCGGATCGCCATAAACGAGATAATTGTAAACCTGATCAGGAAGCACTGAAGTATACCCACTATCAGCTAACATTTTAACGTGAGCCTTGAAGGTATTAACAGGCGTAATGTAATCTTTAGCTGTTTCAGAATCGCCGGCTCGCCAGTCTCTTATCTGATGATAGCATAGGATCGGGACCTGCTTTCTGCTTAGAATGGTCGCTGCATCAGCTGGTTTCCGGTCCTTTTTTTGTTCTGTAGCAGCAGGCGCTGTGCCATTTGCAGGACTTGCTTGTTTATTCTCTGCGGAAGTTCCAGTTGTATCTGTTGCCGTTTCGGAGTTCTGAGCATTGTTTTGCCCACAAGAAACGGATAGTACAACGATAGGAATTAAAAGAAGATGTGAAAGACGTTTTAACATGATGTTTTGATATTTTAATGAGCTATAAGATATTCTAAAAAAGGATTTGTATTTGGTGGCAGAATTTTCAAGGTATCTCAAATAACTTTATCTGGATTTCTGCCCCTCATCAGATTCGGACACTATTTGATCCTGATGTTCGAGGACATATTCTGCAGAATGGGCCACTTCGGCACCTTCTACAGATTTTTTTGGATAGTTAAAAAGATAAGAAGAGATCACAGGAATAATGAAAATGGCAACGGTAAAAATTGAGATCAGCAAATCTAAGCTTTCACCTTCAAGAAATTGCGCGAGCGCAGATCCTCCTGCATAATGAGTGTAAACAGAGGCTAGAAGCTTTAATCCCAGAACTCCGATCACAATAAAGGCAAGCGTTTCCAAAAAAGGAAATCTTTCTATTAACTTAACAAAGGTTTGAGCCACGAATCTCATCGCCAGAATTCCAATAAATACGCCTATATAAATCAAAGGCATATGATCTGTAAACGCAACGGCCGCAAAAACATTATCAATCGAGAAAGCTAAATCCATTACTTCTACTAATGCTACCGTCGACCAAAAGGTGCCCATCACTCCTACTGTTGAACGATAGATCCAGCTTCTGTTTTTATCGACAGATTCACTTTCATTACTGTTTTTCCCTTTGAAATAATCAATAACAAGCCAGATTAGATATAAACCACCCAAAGGTTTTAAAAACCATATTTTAACCAACCAGCTGGCTATCAGCAAGCAGATTCCGCGAAAAACATAAGCACCGATTATTCCATATTTTAAAGCCCTGTTGCGCTGCTCTTTAGGAAGATCGAGTACCATGGTTGCCAGAACTGCGGCATTATCAACCGAAAGGAGACTTTCAATTACAATTAAGTTTAAAATAATTAATAAGCCTGCTTGTATGTCATCGCCTAAGATGGTATGCAAAAAATCCATGTATCCTCCTCCGAGTATTAAAAAGACGTTTTTAATAATTCGCAAAGATGTATGTTTTAAATTGTTTCCCGTAACTTATTAGCACATAATTGGAGTTTGTTGTGAAGCATGCCTCTAGGGAAATTCTTTTTCCCCTTGAGTTAACGAGAATATTACTTTTAAAGAGAAATGATTTATTTTCGCATTTGGATGGAGAAACGAAACAATTGTTCGCCAACTAAAGTAAAAGGAAAGAAAAATAACCATTAATAAATTACCATCATAGTTTTATGGGAAATCTTAAAAGTATAGTAGATCTGTACAAGGAAAAATATAATTCAGAGCCTTTAATTGTCCGTTCTCCCGGACGAGTTAACTTAATTGGAGAACATACCGATTACAACCTCGGCTCGGTATTGCCCGGTTCTATCAATAAATATATTTTTCTGGCTATCGGAGCGAGAGCAGATAATGAAATAAACATTGATGCCGCCGATTATAGCGATAAATTTTCGGCATCATTAACTGCGCTGGAACCGGCCTGGAAACTTTGGCCTAATTATCTATTAGGAGTGATAAACGAATATAAAAAAGCGGGGAAACTTCTTTCAGGAGTTAATATTGTATTTGGTGGAGATATCCCCGTTGCTGCCGGTTTATCTTCTTCGGCTGCTATTACCTGCGCTACGGCATATGCAATCAATAGCTTATTCAATTTGGGCTTATCCAGACTAGAAATTGCTAAAATAGCACAGCAAGCTGAGCATAACTATGTGGGAGTACACTGTGGTTTAATGGACCAGTTTGCAAGTTTATTTGGCAAAGAAGGTAATTTAATTAAACTTAACTGTAACACAGAAGAGTATTTCTACATTCCTTTTTCGGCGACAGATATTAAAATTGCACTTTTTGATACCGGAGTAAAACACCATTTAGTGTCGTCTGCCTATAATGAACGCAGAGAACAGTGTCAAAGTGGCCTTGCACTAATTAAAAAAGTTCATCCGGAAATAAATGGATTGCCCGATGTTACAGAAGAAATGCTGGACAAGTATGTTAAGCCAGTTAATGAGGTTGTTTATAAGCGCTGTCTGTATGTTATTCAGGAGATCGAGAGGCTGGAAAAAGCATGTAAAGACCTGGAAAGAAACGATTTCAGAGCAGTAGGTGAACTAATGTTTGAAACCCATGAGGGTTTAAAAGACTTATACGAGGTAAGTTGTGATGAGGCTGATTTTTTAGTAGAAACGAGCAAGCAAATCTCGGGGGTCTTAGGATCAAGAATGATGGGTGCCGGATTCGGGGGTTGTACCATTAACCTTATCGATAGCGATTCTGTGGATGCAGTAGTTGAAGAAGTAAAAAAGAAATATAAAGAAAAATACAGTCGGGATTTAAAAGTATATATCGCTTCAATTGCAAACGGAACTGAGGAGATTGTGGCTCCGAAAGAAGTTGTTGTTTAAATTATAAATACAAAAAACCCTTAGGTCTTTCGATCTAAGGGCTTTTTTATTTATCAGGATTCCGAATTAAATCAGCAATTATGGTTTCGATACGGCTGAACAGATTAGATTAGCTGGCAATCATTTGACTTTCCTGCCCGATAAGATCGTACTTCTCAAAGGTTTGAACAATGTACTCGTCTACTCCTATTATAAAAGTAAGATCAACAATAAGTATACTTCTATTGAAAGAGATGAGCGGAATTCTATCAAAATAACTTCTAATACTCCTTTTCAAACGAACTTCATCTTCATTGGTATCATACAACTTTATTACAATTGAAGATTTGACAAGCCCTCTTTTAAGCCGATAGTATTCCACCTCCTCCCAGGTAAATTCCCTTGTTCCAACACACTGAAGGCTAGCAGCTGTGATGCTTAAAGCGGGCTGACGCTTGAAAACAGCTACGATAATCCGTCGGTAAATACAGATGAAAAATATGCCAAGAGAAATCAAAAGCAATCCGCCTATCGTCGCAAAGAAATTGAAATCATTTAACAGTATAAATATACCCGAGCCTAGAAAAACTCCCAAATTCAATAATACAAATGATAATATTCTGAATCTGCTGTAATAATAATTGGTCATTGCTTATGTTTTAGCTTTCCGGAATTCGAAAACTTATACTCAAATTTATAAAAAAAGTTACCTTTATCTCGTAATGCTTTGATAAAACACGCTAATAATCATAGGGTTAGGCGATTCATTTCAGAAAGAAACTGCTCGGTTTATTGTCCGTGGTGGCAGATCACCTCACGACACTGCGAAAGCAATAGGGATGCTGAACACTATTTGGGGAAATATTGTTGATTATGGAAGGATCGGGAAATCCAAAACAAATCGATCCCGATAAGCCGTTAATAGTGCTACTGCCGGAACAGCTTCTGCGTTCAGGGTTTAAATTCATTGCTATGATATGTTCTTTCTATTTTAAGATGTCCCATTTTAACAGACGCTAAAAATTTGTCGACGTATTTCATTTTAAAACATGGTATCTTCATAAAAATCTATCCTATTTTTTAACGAAATAATCTCTTGTTGCATCTGCTCCATTTTCGATAACAAATGAATTATTATTTCAATTCCAGCCACATCTATTTCAAGATCCTGAGACAGACGAATAATCTTTTCCAATTGTTGCAGTTGGCTCTTTTCAATGTACTTTTGGTCATTGAGTATCACGAGCTGTATCAGGCCGGCATCTTCTAATGACCCTATGAATGAGTATTCTATGTGATAAAACGCACAAAAATCATTTGCGGCTATTAAGTCTTCGCTTGTCATAGTTTCAGGATTGAGACAATTCTTTAAATAACTCTCTTTGCTTATCTGTTAAATTTTGAGGAATTTGTACATCATACGTAAGATATAAATCGCCGAATTCGTTATCCTTTTTATAAACTGGGAATCCTTTTCCTTTCAATTTCACCTTTGTACCATTCTGCATTTCGGGCTTAACTTTAAGTTTAACCTTGCCCCCTAAGGTATCTACAGTAATTTCACCGCCCAATACTGCGGTAAATAGATCGAGCTTTACCGTGGCGTACAAATCTTTTCCATCTCTCTTGAAACGAGGATCAGGACTTATGAGAAATGTTATGAGCAAATCGCCGGCAGGGCCGCCATTTACACCCGGGCCGCCATGCCCTGCTATTTTGATGGTTTGCCCGTTTTCAATTCCGGCGGGAATTGTTATTCTGATGTTTTTACCGTTAACGGTAACGGTTTGTTTATGAGTTGTACTTGCTTCCTCCAAACTTAAATGAAGTTCTGCCGTGTAATCTTGTCCGCGGTATTTTACCTGTCGGCCGTGACCAGAGCCGGATCTGCCCATATCGCCAAACATTGATTCAAAAAAGTCGGAGAAGTCGCCCGTATCACCGTACGATCCGAAGCCAGCCCCACCTCCGGCATATTGACCACGTGGTCTTGCACTTTGTCCTTGACGTTCAGCTGCTTCATAAGCCTCAGCCTGCTGCCAGTTTTCACCGTATTTATCATATTTTTTTCGCTTCTCAGGATCGCTCAGTACTTCATTCGCCTCATTTATTTCCTGAAACTTCTTCTTAGCCCCCGCATCGTTGGGATTAAGATCGGGATGGTATTTCCTGGCCAGCTTTCTATACGCGTTTTTCACATCCTTTTCGGATGCAGATTTGTCAACGCCTAATACCTTATAGTAGTCAATGTAAGCCATAGAAGTACTGTTTTACATCTAAACAGTATTTAGTGGCATCCTGTTCCAAAAAAAGAATTCTTTTACACAGCCGAATTTCTTTCGAACATTGCTCTCCTCAATGCTCTGCCACGGCCTTTTGATCAAAAAAACGTTCCAGTATTTTTTCAAGACACTGCATAATTGTAGACGAAGCGAACATCTTCTTAACTATTAATTATATATTTATCAAAACTTATAAACAACATGAAAAAACCTTATTTAGCCTTATTTATTTTATTAGTCAGCTCTCTTACATCTTTTGCACAGGTCATTCTAAATCCATATGTAGAAACTGTCGATGACCAGCTTTGCTATATTACAAAAATTGAGACCACAGATAAATTTACCATTGTGAGTTTTGAGCATAAAAACAATCTTGGATGGGTAAGATTAGGCGATAAAATTTATATCGAGACACCCGACCATACCAAATATGAATATATAAAATCAGAAGGTATTCCTCTGGCACCAGAGAAGCACGAGTTTAAAGAAGACGAAGAAAGTCTGAATTTTAAAGTCTTTTTCAAAGCCCTGCCTAGTCACACAAAATCCATTAATATCATTGAAAATGCCGGAGACCGTTACTCTTTTAACTTTTACGGGGTAGATCTTAGTAAATCCAGAACATCTGATGTTCAGCAACCGCATACTCCTCTTGCGCAAACACCTTCAGCCAGGTCAGATTTTCCGGGAGCGATGCTTAACGCAATCGGGCCTGCCTACAACATGTTAATGAAGTCGATTCTTAATTCTTCATTGGAATATTATAACGAGCCCGGAAAGCTGGCTGAATTGGCTAAGCTGAATAAGAATTATTTTGAAGCGCTAAGGAAAGAGGGCTTCACTAAAAAACAGGCGCTAAAAATTATGGCTTCAAGTCCTTTATCCAGAGGAATAGGTAAATAAATTTATATCTCCATTGAACGGATATGTATATCCGCGTCGGAAATGAAAGACAAAGATGCTTGTTTTCCGGATCCTGAAAAAGGTATCGGGAAACAAGCACTCTTCTACTTTTTAATATTGTTCTTCTCCTTTTCCTCTTGTTTATTCAAGGTATCCGGATCGGGAGTTAGGCCTTTCTCTGGCTCTAAAGTATATGCGGCTTCAGAAGCTGCAATAGCTTGCTTATATCGTTCCATGTCAGAGTCGTAATCGGCCCCGTCCGAGCTTATTACACTATTTCCAAGCGTATTATCATTTAGCGATTCTATCTCTTTGTTTTCTTCCTCTTCGGGAATATTTTCTTCTGGTGCCATAGCAGTAGGTTTTTATTATGTAAAAAGCTTTAAGACAAGGGATTGTTTAGATTTTTAGATTTTAGACAGACTGATCAAGTTAAAGATTCACATATGCAGCAATCATGAATCCTTAAAAGATTTAAATTACTGTAATTCACCTTTATATGATCACAATTACACCCCTCTATCCTACCGATTCACCCCTCACTTTAAAGCAAAGACCTTGTTAAGTTTGCTGCCTATAAACAAATTATAAACCGCAAGCATCACCCAAATGCTTGCACAAAATCTAATCAATGAAAAATAAATTGACACTATGTTTGGTGCTATGTGCATCATTCTGTCTTTTTTCATGTAAAAAAGACACCCAAACAAATGTAAATGCCGATCAGCATACCTTGTATCCGGGCAAAAATTCTTCTAAAACCATGGCTTGGGAAACGGTTCTCGATGCCTCTTCATTCTCCAGCTACAGCTCCTTTGAGTCTAAATGGAATTATTTGTATCCATGGGGCTCCGACCACAATGGCACGGCTCGTATGTATGCCAGCAGTACTGATCACAATCACGTCTATCTATCCGGAGGTGTACTTACCCTAAAAGCGACACGTATAAGCTGGGACGAAGGCAACAGTACTTCTAAACCGTATTTGCCGATAAGATATCATTCGGGGGCCGTAAATACAAAACACCACGTATTGATTAACGACCAGTACCCGCAATACGAGGTTAAAGGAGACTTCCAGGCGCCATCTGCCTTCGGAACATGGCCCGCCTTTTGGCTTACGGGGGTGAATAGCTGGCCGCCGGAAAGTGATATTCTGGAATTTAAGGGCGACAGCCGAAATTGGTTTAACACGTTCAGAACGTCATCAGATGTGTCTTCAACAATTGTAACTGTAAGCTCGCCGGGCAGCTGGCACAATTACAGAATTTGGATCAATAAGGTAAGTGCAACAGACGTAGATATCCACTACTATTTAGATGGAGCATGGAAAGCTGTGCACAGAGCCAACTTTGTAAATAAACCTATGTATGTTATTATCAACCTTCAGATGGAAGGCTCTTCCGGCTCGCCTGGTCCGACTTCAAATACGTATTACAACGTAAAGAACATTTATATCGGCAGAACCAAAGCTTATTAATCCTTTTTTTTCAAAAGTACCAGTGGCCTAAAGTGGTACCACTGGTACTTTTCGGTAAATTATACCGCAATAAAAAGGTTCTGCGGTATAGCTATTATTGAGCGATCAAGCTGTTTTTAAACAATACTCGTGCTTGTTTAGCAGCCTCAACCATAGAGATGAGGGCCTGTTTTGTTTCCGGCCATTTCCTGGTTTTCAGACCGCAATCGGGATTTACCCAAAGATTTCGTGCAGGAAATATCGCTGCTGCTTTTTCCAGAAGGTCTACCATCTCTTCTGCTGACGGCACTCTCGGTGAATGGATATCATATACGCCCGGACCAATTTCGTTCGGATACTTAAAATCCGAAAAAGCTTCCAAAAGCTCCATTTGCGAACGTGAAGTTTCAATTGTAATCACATCTGCATCCATTGCCGCGATGTGTTCAATAATATCGTTAAACTCGCTGTAGCACATATGGGTATGAATCTGAGTTTTATCAGCCACTCCGCTTGCTGATATACGGAAGGCTTTGACTGCCCAGTGAAGATAAGCCTGGTGATCTTTTTTAAGCAGCGGCAAACCCTCTCTGATTGCCGGTTCGTCGATTTGAATGATTTGTATTCCGGCTTTTTCTAATGCGACCACTTCATCTCGAATGGCCAAAGCTATTTGATTTGCAGTTTCAGAGCGCGGTTGATCATCTCTGACAAAGGACCATTGAAGAATGGTTACCGGTCCGGTAAGCATCCCTTTCATAAATCTTCGGGTATTCGCCTGTGCAAATCTGCTCCATTTAACGGTCATATCATTCGGGCGACTCACATCTCCATAAATAACCGGTGGCTTAACACAACGACTGCCGTAGCTTTGAACCCATCCATTTTGGGTAAACAGAAAACCATCCAGCTGCTCTCCGAAATATTCAACCATATCGTTCCGTTCAAACTCGCCATGCACCAACACGTCCAGTCCAATTTCTTCCTGCCAGCGTATAGCTTCAATAGTTGCTGCAGCTATGGCTTTATCATACTGCTCCGACGTTAAATCGCCACGTTTGAGTTTTGCCCTTAACTGCCGGATATCATCTGTTTGCGGGAAAGAACCGATTGTTGTAGTGGGAAATAAAGGAAACTGAAACAGATCATGCTGAATTTTCTGACGAACAGAGAAGTTGCTCTCGCGGGAAGCGTGCTCATCAGTAATCGCCGAAATACGATCTTTAACTTCTGGTTTGTGAATACGCTTAGACAAACGGCGACTTTGAATAGCCTGTTTATTTATTTCCAGTAAGCTGTCATTCCCCCCAATGATTTGTTCCAGCTCGTGCACTTCATTTAATTTCTGCCGGGCAAAAGCCATCCAGTTTTTAACCTCCTCTTCCATGCCGGTATCTAGATCAAGATCAAAAGGAGCATGAAGCAGAGAACAGCTCGGCGCAATCATGATCCGCTCCTTCCCTATCACATTTATCGCATCGCGAATCAGCTTTACTGACTGCTGATAATTGTTTTTCCATATATTTCTGCCGTCTACTACGCCTAATGAGAGTGTCAGATTTTCCGGCACAATTTTAAGTATCGTTTCTAACTGATGAGGAGCCCTCACTAAATCAAGGTGAATAGCAGTAACGGGAAGGTTAACAACCCATTCTGCATTTTCATTTAAACCCTCAAAATACGTAGCGAGCAATATCTTAAGTCCGAGGCATTGCTTGTTGATTTCGCGATAAGCGTACGCGAAAGCTTCTTTATCCTTCCCCGACAGATCGAGCGACAGGAAAGGTTCATCTAATTGCACCCATTCGGCGCCGTAGTTTTTCAATCCTTTTAACAAGTCGATGTACACCGGAAGCAGGCGTTTGATCAGGTCGATACGATTGAACCCTTCCTCCTTCTCTTTGCCAAGTAAAAGATAAGAAACAGGACCTATTAACACTGGTTTTGGCGCTTTTCCGAGGAACTGCTTTGCCGCGTTAAACTCGGCATACAGCTTTGTAGAAAACACTCTGAATGCCTGCCTAGCTTTAAATTCGGGCACGATGTAATGATAATTGGTATCAAACCATTTAGTCATTTCCATCGCCTTAATATCGAGGCCATCTTTCTGATATCCTCTTGCCATTGCAAAATAGAGATCAATTTCGCTGTTCTCTTTTACTTCGGTAACAACCGGATTGTACCTTTCAGGGATTACTCCGAGGAGCAAAGACATGTCGAGCACCTGATCATAAAAGCTAAAGTCGTTACAGGGAATAAGATCGATTCCGGCTTCCTTCTGTTTTTGCCAGTTATCTTCTTTTAATTTCCTTGCGGTAGTCAGAAGATCTTCCTGACCGGTTTTGCCTGACCAATACGATTCACAGGCTTTTTTGAGTTCACGGCGGGCACCCACACGAGGGTATCCCAGATTGTTTTTGAGCATACGCATAAAACTTTTGTTAAAACATTAATTGAATTAATGTTCCTTACGGTTTTCGGTATGCTTTCGGGAAGAATTGTAATAAAAGGGAGAATAATGCAGGTAAATTCCGTGCATTCTCATCTTTGACTACAGCTTTGTACGCGAAAGCATTGTCTGACAGTGAGGCAAGTATCCTGGCTTGTAACGGTGTCATCGTCCTTCTCATTAACCTGGGGCTAACAATGGACGTGTTTGACAACACTTTTTTTTGTTACTTACAGTTGCGCGACAGCCCGTGATTTACACACGGTTCCTGTTTTAATTCTTCATTTCTGAAGAAACCTTACTGTTGAAATAAAGTAAAGAACTTTGGCCAAATATAAATGATTGAATTAAGATTTAAGAAGTAAAAGAAATTGCTTGTGTGAGAGTGCGGGTGTTTGTATGATGAGTGAGGATGCTTATATGATAAATACCTGGCGTGGGTTTCTTTCTTAACGTTTCCTTCAGGCTTCCGCTAATAATTACTTATTTTACAATCACTAAACTTTATAATTATGTCCTCATTGAAAAACATTCTGCTATTTTTTCTTACTGTCTTTTTCTTTAAAATCTCAGCTCAGGAACTGCCGAAAAATACTAGGTGGGAAGGAAAACTGGGTGGAATAAGATTAATATTAAAAATATCACTCGATAGTTTAACAAAGCCACAAAAAGCGGCATTCGACAGTCCGGACCAGGGAGGATTCGATTTACCAGTATCAAAACTAAAGATAAGCGAGGATAGCTTAGAGGCGTATTCTGCTGTTATCGGCGGAGGATTTTCGGGGAAATTTAGTGCAGATAAATCTGCTATTGAAGGAGCATGGACGCAAAGAGGCAACCGCATTGCATTAATTCTGAAGCGTGTTAAAAACATTGAACCTCAGGCATTAATAAGGCCGCAAATGCCAAAGGCTCCCTTTCCTTATAAGGAGGAAAAGCTGATTTATTTTAACACGAACAAGAGTATAAAATTCGGAGCTACATTAACTCTGCCTGCCTCGAACAAGCCAGTTCCTGTAGCTATTTTGATTACAGGATCGGGACAGGAGGACAGAGATGAAAGCTTGTTTGGACACAAGTTATTTTGGGTAATCGCCGATCATTTAAGCAGGAATGGAATCGGGGTTCTTCGTGTTGATGACAGGGGAATCGGTGAAACAACAGGCGATGTATATTCTGCAACTTCGGCCGACTTTGCCAAAGATGTGCTTGCGGGAATAAGTTATTTAAAAACAAGGACAGAGATAAATCCTAAGCAAATTGGTTTAATTGGCCATAGTGAAGGAGGTATAATTGCTCCTTTAGCTGCAAATCAGTCTTCGGATGTAGCATTCATCATTTCTTTGGCGGGAGTTGGCATTAAAGGGAGTGAATTATTAAGAAAACAACTGCAAGATTCCTATATCGGTCAGGGCCTGGATAAAGAAAGCGTATCGAATCTAAATCAATTAACGGATGTTTTGATTCAGTTAAACGAAGATTATTCAGATGTAGAAGAGATTAAGAAGGCTTTTCCGGATGCTTTCGAAAAGTGGCGGAGTACACAATCTGACGACCTGCTTTTAAAGGCTAAACTTAAGGGCGAAGGCTCTGATAAAAACATAGCAGCACTGGCTTCGCGTATGTTTATGCCATGGATGAGGTATTTTATCAAATACGATCCTTCAACAACTCTTACAAAGTTAAAAATACCTGTTTTGGTAATGAATGGAGAAAAGGATGTGCAGGTATCTGCATCTGAAAATCTTGCAGGATTCAAAAAATATTTAACATTGGCAGGAAACAAGGACTTTAAAATTGTAAGCTTTCCTCGCTTGAATCACATGTTTCAAACGGCAAGTACCGGCAGAGCCGATGAATATGTGAAGATCGAAGAGACTATTGCTCCGGAAGCGCTAAAAGTGATGACAGATTGGATTAAGGAACGGATGAAGTAGATAATCAAGTCGGATAACCTTCGCAATACCCCTAAAACACCTTCCCCCGGTCGAGGCCATGATTGAAGAGTTTCTTAAAAATGATTACCTATTTGTTATATCATAAATTGAACGAAACGCTATCCTAAGCCATATTTTAGCCATCTGCGATGTGGATTTGCAACATTTTTTCGTTATTTTTGTTATTAAATTATGGAAAAGCGCGCAGTACTTGAAAAGCTACATGAACAAATGATAGCCGAAATACAAGATTATGCTATTATACTGCTCGATCTTGACGGTACTATTTTAACATGGAATAAAGGAGCCGAAAAGATAAAGGGTTATAAAGAAGAAGAGATATTAGGACAAAACTTCAGGTTATTTTATTTACCCCAGGACAGACAAGCTGGTTTACCCGAACAATTAATCGAGCAGGCAAAGAAAGAGGGTCGGGCAAGGCACATCGGCCGACGAGTAAAAAAAGGAGGAGCCATATTTTGGGGTAGTATTCTTATCACCGCCCTTCATGATGATAATAATGAAGTAATCGGCTTCACCAAACTAACAAGAGAAATAGACGATAATCCATTCAATAATTTCAACTAGCCCAGGGTTTGATCCGGATGACTTTTTCGTTGTAAGTGTTTTGCGAAACTCTTTCAATACAGGCTGAATCTGAGTTTAAGGAGCAAATCAAAAAAAGCAGCGAGCATAAGCGCTTATGTTCATAATGACCTAATATCCAAAGCTACTGCGGCCAGGTTATTATCGAGTTGATGCCCGCCTTTTGCTATTTGCCGTAAAGTTGCATCTGACAACTTTTGTCCATAGGTATCAAGATGTGTAAATGGCACCTCTTCATCATCCACACTATGATAAAGAAAAACCGGGACATTTTCGGGGAGTCTTTCAGCAAAACCATCCTGCAATTTTAGACCCTGTACCCAATCCTCCTCTCCCATCCAAAATGGAGTGGAGATAAGAAAAATCCCCCGGATCACTTTGGTAATTTTATTTTCGGAGAGGTATTTTAATAATAATGAAGCTCCTAAAGAATGGCCAACTAAAAATGCATCATCCTTAATCATATCAATTTCTTTTCCGATTTGCTGCGGCCACCCGAAATCAGAAAGGGTTTCGTCGGAGAGCATTCGAGGATAGCGAACCTCATAACCTTCACCTAATGCATCCTGTAATGAAGTCACTAATTTTGAATCTGCTTCATAGCCCCCTTCACCACCACCCTGTATAAATATTACTAGTTTTTTCATAACTGAATATCACGGTTTGATTTGTAACTAAATTTGGCTTTCAAATAAAAAGTGACCATGCATATTTGTATCGGCGGCTTCATAGTGATCATAACACAGTCTTAAACATAACCCAACCTAAAATTCTGTCGATATTGATTAATTAAGAGAGAGAATTAATAGATTCTTGTAAATAAGCCCGCACCATTTCCGGTACCACCGCTTCCGGTAATGGTAATATGGCCTGTATTACCATTACCATCATATCCCCATGCTTTGTTGTAATTAGCGGTGCAGTTGGTTACGGTATGAGGAACAGACTGTCCGGCGCTTCCAAGCTTAAATCCGTTCCCGTCTCCATTGGTTCCGTAACCGTTGTTGGTTGCAGTACAATTGGTAATGGTTACTGTATAAGGTTGGCCATACAGATCCCAGCCGTCATCAGAATTGTGGTTGGCTGTACAATGGTCGAATTTATTTCCAGATCCGGCGCTTAGCTTACAAGCAAATCCATCAGCATTCTCTCCGCCATTTGCTGTATCATAGTTTTCATTCGAGGTGCAATAGCTAACGTTGTTGTGATGTGATCCATTGTATATTTGGAGCCCTGAATCCTTGTTGTTAAGGGTTTTAACATTGTAAACATAATTATACCCGCCGGTTTGAAATACGAGGCCGCAATCCGGTGAGTTTTTAATCGTCATGTTGGTAATGTTCCAGTAACTTCCGTTTACCTTAACACCCCAGCCTGATGAAATACCTGAACAATCTAAAACACCGCCTGTAAAATTGATTTTTGACGTGGATGTACCACTGTTTAGGCATTGAAGGGTGCTTGTTAGTTTAATAGTTCCGCTTACGGTAATAATGTCTCCTGCTTTTGCATTCGAAATAGCCGTTTTTAATGCAGATTCGGTAGTCACTGTTACGCTGGCTTGAATTTGTGCTGCATTTTTAGCATTTGAGGAAGTAGCCTCTTCCGCTGTTGCGAGACTTACATTGTTTTCTTTTTTGCATGCAATGGCTGCAATGCCCATAATAAAAACGAAGATTTTTAGATTTTTCATTGTAGTAATTAGTTTTTCTAAAAGGTTTGTAGACAGAAAGATAGAATTGGGTTAGTAGCTCAATGTTACGTTTTTCAAACTTAATCTAAAAGAAATGCGAGGACATAAATCGCGCAATCGATACCGGGATCGATTGCAAAAAGAAAAATATAAATTTATTGTCGACAGCTCTTCCCAAAACGAAGCGTATCCGCGAATCTTTATTCTCATGTAAGATTTTCTTTGATTAGCCTTTGGCATTCGGGGAGGTTCCAGCCCCGAAGAATTGTTCGATAATGGGCAAAGAATTTGTAATTTCTGTAGTCCAGGATCTCCCCTAAAAAAGCTGAATTTACCCCCGCCTTCACTCCCTTATTTGTGCGTGATTTGCATCAATTTAGTTCCTCTGTCTGCGATTTAGAGGGAAGCTACCTATTAACTAAATAATTATAAAACTATGCAAAAATGTAAATTCACTTTCGTTGCGTTGTTATGCATTGCAATGATCACTTCATGTAAAAAAGAAAGTGCCCAGGAAGCCAGCGACGCTGTTTCTGTGCCTCAAAAAGGTTCCGCAAAAACACTTGTTTCGTGGCAGACTGTAATCCCTGCAAGCTCTTTTAGTTCGTTTGGTACTTACTGGAACAATCTGTATCCCTGGGGATCTGACCATAATGGAACGGCACGTATGAGAACTGAAAATATTTCGGTTTCCGCTGGTGTCCTTACATTTACAAGTACACCAACCTCCGGTGTAGGAAACAGTAACAAAGACCCTTTTTTACCAATACATTACTATTCAGGAGCAGTTCACGCTAAGGCGATACCTGTAGTTAATGACACTTATCCAAAATGGAGATTTTCTGCCGAGGTGCAAAGTCCTTCCCAAAGAGGCACCTGGCCGGCATGGTGGATCACCGGGGCGGATTCATGGCCACCAGAAGCCGATATCATGGAATTTAAAGGCAGCACTACTACCTGGACAAACACTTACAAAAACACCAGTGGTGGCTGGTCTAGCCAGGGGCACGTAATTTCGAGTCCGGCAAACTGGCACACTTACACCGCTTATCTTACCAAAATCAACGCTACCGATGTTAAAGTTGAGTACTGGATAGATGGCACTTTAAAAGCCACTCACACCGGGGCAAATTTTGTGGGCAAACGTTTTAATATTATTCTCAACTATCAAATGGAAGGATCGTCCGGCTCTCCAGGTCCCACCGGAACAACTTACATGAGAATGAGAAACGTTGTTGTTCAAAAGAGCGCAACATTATAAGCAACTAAAGATAAAAGCTTCCCTTCTTTCCGATGGAAATTGGAACAATAAACCAGTAAAGCCTTGTATAGAGCTTTGCTGGTTTCATTTTTTAGGCCGGGCAGAGATATACCGTCTATACAATGCCATGTTACTTCTATTGTTAGTACCTAGAATCTAACCCCTTTTTCCCGCTTCATGCTTCTGTAAATTCTCAAAATCTTCCCAAAGGCATATCAGGGGAATTTTCTTCCGGTGGTGGTAAGCCGAAATGTGTGATATACTAACTCTTAACAAGCTGTGCATCCGCAAGCTCGCCGAAAACACGAACTAAGGCGGCCTGGAAAATTTAGGGAATGAGAATTTAATTCACATCCCAATACAACTCTTGAATATCATGAACAAGGAAGAAATAACAGCGTTGCTAGAATCATAATCTTGCGAAATATTTATGAAAAGAATCCTATTTTCTTTTGAAACTGGCTTACTTTATCTTATTTCTCTATTGCCTTTCAGGGTTATATACGTAATATCTGATTCGCTGTGTTTTATCCTGTTCTATCTGTTTAAATATCGGAAGACTGTGGTTTATGATAATCTTAGAAAATCTTTTCCAGAAAAAACAAGGTCCGAGATAAATGTTATTGCAAAAGGATTTTATCACTTTTTATGCGATCAGATATTGGAATCGGTAAAGATGCTTACTATTTCCAAACAAACGGTAAAGAAGCGTTTTAAGTTAAATAATATTGAAGAAGTTACCCATCATTTTGAGAACAACAAATCGGTAATTGCAGTAACCGGGCACTATGGTAATTGGGAGTGGGGAAGTTTAATTATTTCGATTTTTTCGATTTTAGTTCCGCAGCCGGTGATTATAATTTATAAACCAATTAGTGATAAGCGGTTTGAACAGCTGGTAAATAAAATGAGAAGTAAGTTTAACGCCTCGCTTGTCCCCATGAAAAGTACATTGAGAAAGATCGTAGAATACAAAGATAAACTGTACGTGGCGGTTATGGTGAGTGACCAAACACCCGCCAAATCGGAAATAAAATATTTTACGCAATTTATGAATCAGCGTACGCCGGTTTTTCAAGGTATAGAGAAACTGGCTAAGATGACTAAAGATCCTGTAGTTTACTGTCACATCAACCGCTCTAAACGCGGGTATTATGATTGTACTTTTGAAACTTTATTCGATAGGCCTGAACTTACGGCCGAAAAAGAGATAACGAATACCTATACCAGAAAACTGGAAGAGAAAATTCGTGAAAAACCAGAACTTTGGTTGTGGTCTCACAGAAGGTGGAAGTATAGTGTAGAAGCATGAAAGAGGAGCCTTTACAGATTAATAAACACTGAATAAGAAGCGCTGCGCTGAACTTTTTATTCAGAAAGCCTGTTGTTTAATGTTTGGGAATGAATTTAAGGTTTTACGAGCCGCGCAAAATCTTCTCCATCTTTCTGCCTTTCGCCAACTCATCCACCAGCTTATCCAGATACCTCACCTGCCGTGTCAAAGGATCCTCGATTTCCTCCACGCGGTAGCCGCAGATTACTCCCGTGATGAGGTGGGCATTGGCGTTGAGCGAAGCATGTTCGAAGAATGTTTCAAAAGTTACATCTTCTTTTATTAATTCCTGCAACTTCTGATCATCGAAGCCTGTTAACCATTTCATGACCTGATGCAACTCTTCTTTTGTTCTGCCTTTCTTCTCCACTTTTGCTACATACATGGGATAGACAGAGGCGAAGGCCATTTTTGCTATACGTTGGTTTTGTGTGTTAGAACTGTTCATACCTTATATTTTCGCGTTAATCTTTCCTATTGTCAAAAATCAAAGAGCTTCTGTTTTACGAACGTGAACCCGTTAACTTTTCGGATCGTTACAATCTTTATTTCGAAAATAAGCAGATTTGACAAAGCCCCCTATTGATTTGTCTTTTAAACAATGTTCTTTAATGTAAGAATAAAGATTAGAATAAAGAAAAGTTACCGAAAAGGGGTTCATTTGTTAAAATACGTATGTAAATAGTGATGTTTTTGACTTCAATTACTTAAAACACGGTGAATTGCAAGCAGTTAACATATGAGCCCTTATAAATTTACAACGAATGTCTCCCCTTTCTGGTTATTTGTATCAGATAAGCTTACCTCTCAAGTAAGCATATCTAAAATTAATTAACTAACTAATAATAATTATTAACCAAAACATGAAAACAAAAGGAATTTTATTTCTGGCCGTAATGGCATTAGCAACAGCTTGTAAAAAAGAAGACCCTGCAGCACCTGAGACTTCATCTGTAAAAGCGGTATGGAGCTCTAGCGACCGATGGGCAAGCTGGTCTAACGGAGGTTACACCGTTTACAACAATGTGTGGGGCGCTAATTATGGTCCTCAAAGTATTTGGGCTAATTCTTACTCGAACTGGGGTGTATGGTGTAACCACACAGGAGGTGGTATCAAATCATATCCTAATTCAACTAAGTATGTAGGAAGATCGTTAAGCAGCCTTGGCAGTTGCAAATCAAGTTTTAATGCCGGTACACCTTCGGGCGGTGCTTGGTCTTCTACCTACGATATATGGGATAACAATCATCAGCATGAAACAATGCTTTGGATGAATTATACCAGCAACTCAAACGGAAGTGGTAACATTAAACCGATTTCTTACAACTGGAATTCAAGTGGCAATCCTGTGCCTGTGTATACCAACGTTTCCGTTGGTGGCCACACATGGAACGTATTCAGAGGAAATAATGGCGGTAATAATGTATACTCCTTCTTGAGAACAAGCAAAACAAACAGTGGTACTGTTGATGTTCTTGCCATTCAAAGATGGATACAAGCTAGAGGATGGTTTGGCAATATCACTTTAGGTGAAGTACAATATGGCTTTGAAATCACTAATACTAATGGTGGTGCAAACTTTAATTGCAATAGCTATAGCGTATCTTACTGGTAATCATTAGCGAAAGTAATTTAAGGCCGCTCCGAAAAGAGCGGCCTTTCTTTTTATAGCCGTTTTCGTTTTCCTTACAAATTGTTTCTCGCATTGCTGGCCCTGGTTAAACAGCCGAATACAAAGCTTACTCAAAATACACGCGACTTGTGTGCGCTACCTGGCGCTTATTTAAATTTGTTCATTGAACAAGCCAAAATGATCAATGGACCTCGGCTAATTTAAGCTGACATTAAGAGGTTGTCAAAAGTAATCCCCATTTCAAATCGGCTTATGCAAAGCTCAGAGGTAAACAAAATATTACATCCAGAACAAGTGGTTTTACGTAGCTTTCCCTCAATTTAAGATCGAAATACCAAACCAGCGGTTATTAGCCAAATTTAAAAATGAAATATAAAAACCTGATGCCGGCTAAAGTTGCCATCTTTCTACTTGGATTAGGTTGCACACTTTATTGCCAATCTGCGAGAGCTCAAAAAAACGATGGAGGCTTTCAATATACGCAAGTTGATCCGGGCCCATTTGCAGACAATGCAAATCACTGGTATGGCATAGCCGACAAAGGCAACATCATCAATGCGCGACCGGGCAGACCAAAATATAAACCAACCGAGCTGGTAAACATCGCAGACAATATCTTACTCTTTCAAAAAGTTAATGGCGGATGGCCAAAGAATTACGATGTGTTCGCCATACTTACAACCGATCAAAAAGATAGCGTACGGGCTGCTAAGAATGACCTCCATACTACTTTTGATAACGGAAGTACATACAATCAGATAGTGGTTCTGGCGAATGTATATACGGTTACTAAAGACCGTAAATATAAAACGGCAGCACTCAAAGGTTTTGATTTCATTCTGGCCTCACAATACCAGAACGGGGGCTGGCCTCAATATTATCCGCTCGAAAACAATTATAGCAGGCACATTACTTTTAACGACGGGAATTTTACCGGGATCATGACCCTTCTACGTGATGTTTATGTCAATCGGCCTGAATACGATTTTTTAACAAACGATTATAGAAAAAGGCTCAAAGCTGCTTATGAAAAGGGACTGGACTGCATTGTTAAAACCCAGATCAATGATTCAGGCAAACCCACAGCATGGTGTCAGCAGCATGATGAAATAACCCTGCAGCCAGCCTGGGCACGTAAATTTGAACCGCCAAGTATCTGTAACAAAGAGAGTGCAGATCTTGTACTTTTCTTAATGGAAATAGATAATCCTAAAAAAGAGATTATCAGCGCCGTACATAACGCTGCAAGATGGTTCAGAGAATCTGCCATCATGAATACAGTGGTTAAAACCGTTCAGGCTCAGCCCCAGGCAAGCTCTTACCGTGTTTCCAGAACCGACAGAGTAGTGGTAACAGATTCTGCCGCAGCGCCGATCTGGACAAGGTTTTATGAATTGAAGACTCATAGGCCAATGTTCTGCAACCGCGACAGCAAGGTAGTGTATTCTCTTGCAGAAGTGGACCGCGAAAGACGCGACGGATATGGCTGGTATACCTACTCCCCGCAACAAGTGCTTAATAAATATCCTGAATGGCTAAAGAAGCATCCTGAAGATAAATAACAGGGAAGATATACTCGAAATGCCAGGACTTATTCGTGTCTCAGTGTTCGCGTGTCGCGTGTGTTAAATACAAAAATCGATCAAAATGCACATGTGACACGCATGCCAGCTTGAAAACCGACACCCGCTTTGAGGCTTTTGTCATTCCTCGCTTAGCATGTTTACAGCCCAACCAATTTCAGGCTTAATATTAAAGGTTCTCTGATTTTGTTTTACGCCCATGAAACCAGCCCAAAATTCCATTTTATACATGCCCACAATATTTTTGGCATTATCCTGAATTTCAAATAAAAACGGTACACATGCCATTTCTTTCGGCAAAATACCAATGCTTTTAATCTCGTTAAATTTAGATCGCGTAAGATTTATAGTTCGGTCTAACTTCCTGTTGGCAATAATAACTCCGGCGGATTGTATGGGACTAATTGAGAAAGGTGTTCTAATCTTACTAGAATCTTGAGAATGGTTAGTCGCTTTTATTGCTGGGGTAGCACTACCTTCAAGATAGGGATAGAATTTGAGAAACCAGCCATCAATACCGTCATAGGATCCATACACTCCGGTTTTGTGATATTTTACCATATTCATCCAAAAATCCTTGTCGAACTTCCCTCTTTTTGTATCTATTATTTTCCGGATAACCGGCTTTAATTCGGAAGTCCACCATTCCAGATCGTAACGAGACAGATAATCTAAGCGCCTGATTATCTTCTCCCAATCGTCAACACTTCCCTCAATTGTAACTTCGGGAATTCCACAGCCCACCATAACGACTTTATAGTTAAAAAACTCTTTCATGGATTCCATGATTGTAATCTGCCCAGCTATCAGCGATGTGGGCGTAGTGGTCGTAAAATCTGCCGATAAGTTTTCTGCGAGTTTCTGGCCCGTGTATGCAGAGATTTGTTGTACAAATTCGGGGAATACACTCTCCCATGGAAAAACGGCCAGACCTTCTGTCCCGATCATATTCCGCGTAACACGCAGTTCCTTTCTATTCTTAAAATCTACGAGCAATGACCTTAATGCTTCCGGATTACTATTCACATGATGAGAAAATCCCTGACATATCAACAGCCAGGCAATGTCAGGACTGATGGTCACAGGATAATGATTCTGGTAGGCCCGTAAATAGCCTGTAATAACGGGCCGTGTTCCTAACTCCGCCAAGTCGTCTGTAACCGACAATTTGAGAAAATTCTTACGTATCCCTCCAAATAACTTATCGGGAGCAACGGTTGGCAACAATTTTTCAGGCTTACTCAGATTTTCTATATGGTAAGTACTCTGTTGGGCATAAGTTCCTCCAGTGGACAGGAGAAAGAACAGGAATATCCTGTTAAGCTTGTTCATTGTGCTGTACTTTAAGTTCATCGAGTGTCTTTTTAAGATCTGTTTTTCAGCTTTTTAAATATCCTCATACCGCACATGCTGATTGTAATACAAAGTAGGGATTAAAAACACATGTCGAAAGTTTCGTGAAAAGAAATTAGACTTTTAGGAAAAAGCGATTAGGTAGTTGCACGTAGCAGGAATGCTTTTATCACTTTTTGGTGTCCGCATCCACGGAGCTTTCCTGAGGATTGACGGAACCTTCCTGATAATTGACGGCGTCTTCCTGATAATTGGCGGGGTCTTCCTGATAAATGACGGAGCTTT